>CAJOOV010000273.1 GCA_905236265.1 uncultured Oscillospiraceae bacterium
ATAACCTCCTTCTGTTATTATTTTGGATTGGTTTCTGTTGCCGTTTTACCCCCGGCGGGGGCTGTTGGTGTGGGAGGTACTTATTATAATAATGTGTCCCCCTCTGCTTCCGACCACCTCCATAGCGTTCAGGGCGGGGATATCGGCTGCTGCAGCTCAGCAGCTACGCGCCGGCTGCCGACTACGTCCAGCCGTGTGCCCGCTTTTGCGGATACCTGCTATTTCAACGGGAGTGGGCTCCCGGTGAAACCGAAAATGTACCGATTTCCCGGCAAAGCTGGCAATCAATACCACAAACCGGGAGTTCTGACAAGATCATGTGCATTTCAATCTATGATTGGTCTGTAGTGTACCACATTTTGTGCGAAGAAGCAACTCTTTTCTCACGAAACCACAAAATGCAGTGAACACAGGGCGTTTTTCAGCAAAAGTCAGGACAGATGCAACAAATCCGGGGAGAACATGGCTCCGGGGCGTAAAAAAAGAGGAAATCCAGAGAAGCGAGGAAGATTTTTCCAGCCAGTTCACGGATTTCCCATTATGGTTGCAATTATAGAGATTTTATATCGGATTCAGGAGAGTATGGCACGATATCGTGCAAGGTCATTGTCCTGAAAGACATTGAATACCACTCTCTCCATCTGCCCGGCGTGCCCGGCGAGCCAATGCCTGACGGTATCCACAGCGATTTCCGCCGCCCTGTCGCCGGGAAAGCGGAACACACCGGTAGAAATACAGCAGAAGGCAACGGTTTTCAGACCGTTTTCGGCACACAGGTTCAATACGTTCCGATAGCAGTCCGCAAGCTCCGCCTCGTGGCGGGGGGTCAGGCTGCCCTCTACAACAGGCCCCACAACGTGGATTACCTTTTTGGCTGGCAGATTATAGGCATCCGTGAGCATCGGCTGGGCGGTGGGCTGCAGATAGTCCCCGCCGAAGCGGCTGCGCAGCGTCTCCATCCTCCGGGCGCACTCCTGCCGGAGCTGGACACCCGCAAAGGTATGGATACAGTTGTCGATACACTGGTGCATGGGCACAAAACAGCCCAACATCTGGGCATTGGCGGCGTTGACGATGGCATCTACAGCAAGCAGGGTAATGTCCCCCTGCCACAGGGAGATCAGCCGTCCCTCCGGCAGGGCGCTGCCCAGCGCCTCGGCCACGGTGGGGAGGGCGGAGAGGGGGACAATGCCCCGCTCTGCGGCTCTGGCGCAGAGGTATTCATCCTGCACCTGCCTCACCTGCGCCGGGAGGGGGGCGGGCATTCGTGTGTTCATCAGGGAGCGGAGAATGCGCCGTTTTTCCGCCACGGAGGCAGGGAGCGTCAGGGGGCGGGAGGGAGCGCTCTCCTGCCAGAACTGCCCGACCAGATAGTCGAGACGCTGCTGCTGAGTCATTCCTTCCTGCCCTCCTCTCCAGATGGTCTTTGTACCGATAATATACCACTAAAATGACACACAGTCAATCCATTTTTCAGCGCTTTGGGCAGGAATGCTGCATTCCAGCCGGTGAAACTGTGATTCTTCACAATAGATATGCCTGTATAGCAGTTCTCCTTTACAGATATAACAGCGGTGGAGGAAATGCTTTTGGGGCTGTTCCCCTTGTCAAACTACGGAAAATGTACTATAATGATGTGAATTATAGCATTTTGCGGAATAGTCCCGGAGAACGGGGCTTTTGGATAGGCCGTGCCTCCCGGAGGGGCATTGGAGATGGGATTTTTCCCTCATGGGAAAGGGGAATGTATGGGAAAAACAGGATGGATTGTCCTGCTGGGGCTGTGTCTGCTGCTGAGCGGGTGCGCCGGCGGCAGCGGCGCAGAGGCGGAGCCGGGTGAGACGGATACGCAGGAGAGTACGATTGACACCAGCGCTTTTCTCCGTGTGGTGGGAGAGGATGCGGACACGGTTGACCCCCAGTGTACATCTGAGCATTATATCATAGCGCTGAATACCTTTGACCGTCTGGTGGAGGTGCGCACGCAGGAGAACGGGGAGAGCGTTCTGGTGCCGTCGCTGGCGAAGGAGTGGGCGGTGTCGGAGGACGGTCTGGTGTACACCTTTTTGCTGCAGGAGGGCGTGACCTTCTCCAACGGCTCTGCCCTCACCGCCTCAGACGTGGGCTATACCCTGCGGCGGCTGCTCACCCATCCGGATTCCGTGAATCAGGACGTGGCCTTCGGCATTCTGGGGGCTAAGGAGCTGCGCAGCGGCAAGGCCGCTGACCTTGCCGGGTTTCAGGAGCTGTCCCCTCTCTCCTTCTCCATTACGCTGGAATACCCGGACGCCTCCTTCCTCGCCCGGCTCTCCACGCCGGGAGCGTCCATTCTGGACGAGGAGAGCACGAAGGC
>CAJOOV010000274.1 GCA_905236265.1 uncultured Oscillospiraceae bacterium
ACGGCGGCGGGCTGTTCATGGGCGACCGCGGCCAGGAACGCCCCTTCAGCCGACTGCTGGCCCATAAGGGCTACCTGGTGTTCTCTCTGGAGTACCGTCTCGCACCCCAGGCGACGATTTTTCAGCAGCTGGACGATGTGTGCGCCGGCATGGATCGCGTGGGTCAGATGCTCGTTGAGTACGATGTGGACTTCAACCGCATCTTCCTGATGGCGGACAGCGCCGGTGCTTACCTCTCCAGCTATGTGGCTGCCATGCACGATTCTGAAAAGCTCCAGGCGGCCATTGACCGCAAGCCCTCCAGAATGGTCTATGCGGCTGTGGGTTTTATGAGCGGCATGTTTTACACCAAGAAAATGCTTGCAGACCAGATTTTCGGGGACAAGCGGGACGACAAAGCCTTTCTCCAGTATATGAACCCGGAGCATCCCGAGATTGTGAACAATCTGCCCCCGGCCTTCCTCTTGACAAGCTGCGGAGACAGTCTGAACAATTATTCGCTCAAATTCCATAAGGCGCTGAAAAAAGCCGGCAGAACCTGTAAGCTGCTGTACCTCGGGGACGAGGAGCTGATGCACGTGTTCCCAATTACGAATCCGGAGCATCCCAAGAGTTTGCAGGCTACGGAGCGGATGCTGGAATGGATGGAGGAACAGGCGCAAATCAGGGTGCGCAGCCGCAGAAAGGATCCGGGTGTCGCACAGGCCCAGCAGGAGATTCAAAGGCGGATTGAAGAGGGCAGCTTCAGCAATCAAAAGGTGTGGTCAAACCTCAAGGAGCGGATTACCTGCGATGAGGCGCTTCTCTCCCGGGTTGCGGTGGTGGACTGCACACGCGAATACACCTACGCTCAGATGTTCCAGGAGTGGGATCGCTATGCCAGAGTGTTCTCCGGCCTGGGAATCTGCTCGGACAATCGCTCCCGTGTGGCGCTTTGCGGAACCATCACGGTGGAGCCGCTGTTTGCCCTCTACGCACTCAATATGACGGGAGCAGAGGTGTCCCTGTTCTCGTATCCTGATTTCCTGCCCCACGGAATGTGGAAGGACATGATCGAGCAGGAAAAGATTACCGATCTGATTATCTCTGACATCATGGTGACGCCGGAAATCTGGGAGGAGATCAAGGAAGTCAGAGAGAAATGCGGCCTGCGCAATATCCTTCTCGTTCACTCGCTGATGGGAGGGCCCACTGTGGGCCCTGCGGGACTGGTCTACAATGAGTGCAACTATCACACGCTCCGACGCAGGACGGATACGGTATTCCTGAATGACCTGTTTGTGCAGTACCAGGACACTGACATCCGTTACGATCAATCAACGGGGGAGCGCCTTGCGTTTATCACCCACACATCCGGCACCACCCACGGCACCAGGAAGATGCTGCCTTTTTCGGATAAGGTGTTCAACGATATCCTGAACTTGATTCCCAACGGCAACCACGCATTTTTGCCGGAGCCTGACAACGGAAAGCCGCTGCGGTGTTTGAGCGCCTTCGATTTCAGTTCCATCATGGCGCTGTGCAGTCAGATCCATGGGGTGCTTGCCAATGGAGATACCATTGTTATGACCTTCTTCGGGTTCATGCATCCGAAATTCGTTCGTGCAGTTGACTATTATAGCATCAATAGCCTGAGTATCACCGGCTTTATGGTTGACAAATGGATGGAGCGCTCTGACCTGGATGATGTAGACTTTGCCTCATTGAAGGTTTTGGGGTTGTCCGGCGGCTATATTTCACCTGAGAAGCTGGAGAAATACCGGGCGTTTTTCAAGGCGCACGGCTACCGGTACGACATCACACAGGGCTATGCCATGTCCGAGGCCGGAGGTAAGCCGGTCTTCTCCAAACAAGGTCAGAGAGCGGATGTTCTGGGTGAGTTTGACAATCCTGAGGAGTATCGGGTTCAGGACGAGAACGATGGACAGTTTTACCGTCTGGGAGATGGCCCAAGAACCGGCATCCTGTACCGTTACAACGAGACGCGCTGCAGCAATCAACTGGATGGCGAGATTCTGTTTGAGTACACTGAAATCGACGGAAAAGAGTTCCTGTGCACCAATGACCTTGTGCGGGTCAACGAAGACGGCAGTGTCTCCTTTGCGGGAAGAGCGGACAAGTATTATGTCAACAATGAGGGCAGAAGGTTTGATTCCGGCGCAGTGGAAGTGCAGATGGCAGGGTGCAGCGCTGTATCTAACTGCGCTGTTGTCCCGGCGTTTGAGAAGCGGATTCACGACACGGTTCCGGTACTGTATGTGGTACCGGCAGTGAAGGGGCAGGACGCCCCCGAACGCATCCGTCAGGCATTTGTGGACGTTTACGTGAAGCAAAAGAAGCTTCCGACTGACCATCTGCCCAGCCAGTTCATGCTTGTGGACGAAATCCCCCTCAATGCCAACGGCAAGCTGGATATTTTCCGGATCACGCGGGAGCGCATCAACGGCGATGCCTATAATCTGGTTCCTGTGATGGAAAACGGCTCGTTGAAGGACATCCAGGTGGAGC
>CAJOOV010000275.1 GCA_905236265.1 uncultured Oscillospiraceae bacterium
CCTGCCACCCTGCGGCAAAGTCCTCCAGCGCCCCAAGCTGCGCCGGGTCAATCAGGATCTCCGCCCCGGCGCTTCTGGGAATGGCGTTGTCCTTACCCCCGCCGGAGAGGGCGATCAGCCGGAAGGGCAGCGCCTTTTCCAGCGCCCACAGCAGCCGCCCCAGCAGGACGACGGCGCTGGCTCTGCCCTTGTGAATCTCCGCCCCGGAGTGTCCCCCGGTGAGCCCCTCCACGCTGAGGGTCACGGCAAGACCGGAGGCGCTTTCCCGTGCAAGGGGCAGACAGCAGTCCGCCGTCAGTCCCCCGGCGCAGCTTACCAGCAGAAAGCCCTCCTCCTCGGAGTCCAGATTCACCATGGTTCTGCCCTGCAGCACAGAGCAGTCCAGCGCCGCAGCCCCCAGCATTCCCACCTCCTCGTCGGCGGTGATGACCACCTCCAGCGGGGGATGGGGGATGTCGCTGCTGTCCAGCAGGGCAAGGGCATAGGCCACGGCAATGCCGTCGTCACCCCCCAGCGTGGTGCCCTCGGCGGTGAGATACCCGTCCTCCACCCTGAGCCGGAGACCGTCGGTGAGAAAATCAATGTCGCACCCCGGCTCCTTTTCACAGACCATATCCATGTGCCCCTGCAAAATCACCGGGGCGGATTGCTCATAGCCGGGGGTGCCGGGGGCAAAGATCACCACATTGTCCGCCCCGTCCCGCACATAGGGGAGGCTGCGCTCTCTGGCAAAGTCCGCCAGAAAGGCGCTGATCTGCCCCGTGTGGAAGGAGCCGTGGGGGATGGCGCACAGGCGCTCAAACCAATGGAGTACATTTTCGGGCTGATAGCCCTTTAACACTGACATAGGTACACTTCCTTTTTCCCCGCTGCAAATTGCGAAAAAACCTTGCAAATGTAACGGGCTGTGTATATAATGAAAAGCGGGAAAACAAAATAGTGCGACAGCCGCCGGGTGCGCCAACACCCTGCGGCCTATGCAGGTGATAGCCCCACCATACATAACGGCAAAGCCGCATCGCACACGGATATTATAAGAGCATTTCCCCCTTTTTACAAGGGCGAAAGCGCACTTGCAGTATTCCGTGACGTGAGAGCAGCTTCTGCCCTTATTTGCGTTGCCTTTGCCTTGTGCGTCAGGCGCTGTGTATGGGTTTTAAACCTGCACAGCGCTTTTTGTTTTCTCCCTCGGCCGCCGGGGCGGAAGTCCCGGCTGGTCGGCGGGAGGGACAGGAGCAAAACAATCATACAGGGAGGATTTTTTATGAGAAACACAGTAAAAAAGTCACTGGAACTGCTCTTAGCGGCAGTCTTGTGTATTGCGGCATTTCCTGTTGGGGCTTATGCGGCGGAAGCAGAGGACATGCCGCAGGCCGCTGTGAACCCGCAGGCGTATGAGGAAAAGACCGGGTACGAGGAGGAAGAACAGGTATCCGACGGCGCATTATACGCAAACGAGATGGAGACTTATGAAGAAGACGGCATTCAGTATTATAAAATCGAGGTCAACTCGGGCGAGGATACCTATTTTGACATTTCTCCGGATGAGGACGGAGTATATACCTTCTACGGAATGTCCGATGTGGATTCCTACGGCTGGCTGCGGGATACGGATATGAATGATATTGCCGGAGATGACGGCTATGAAAAAGAAGAAGAGTTTAAATACACGGCATTTTTAAAAGCGGGTGAAACATATTACTGCGGAGTGGGCATGTATGACGAGGACACAACCGCAATGGTCACCCTTGCCGCCAAAGAGGTTGAGACACAGGGAAGCTGCGGAAACAATATGCAGTGGACTTATGACCCGTATGAAGAGACGCTGTACATTGAGGGCAGCGGAGAGATGGAGGAGCATCCGTGGACAGAACACCTCTCTGAGTTGATTCGTGGGGTTTATGTCGGGGACGGAATCAAGGACATTGGTGATGAGGCATTCTTTGCCTGCTCAAATCTGGAGCAGGTCAGTCTGCCTGAGTCACTCTCCGTGATTGGCTGGAACGCATTTGGCTATTGCGCCAGTCTGGATGAGATTGAAATACCGGAGAGTGTCTATGAAATCGGGGCACGGGCATTCTATGAAACACCCTGGCTGAAAAAACAGGGGGATTTTGCGCTGGTGAATGATATTTTGATTGCATATCAGGGTGAGAAGTCAGTCATCACTATTCCCGAAAATGTATGGACGATCGGAACCGGCGCATTTTGGGGAAATGATACGCTGACCAGCGTGACCATTCCATACGGGTTGGAGTTCATTGATGGCTATGCTTTCTTTGACTGCACGAGGTTGAAAAGCGTAACGATACCCCAAAGCGTGGCCCACATCGGAGGGGAGGCGTTTTCGTGGTATGATGAAGAGCGTGATGAAACGAAGGCACTGAGTAACCTGACCATCAGCGGATACCGCGGCACTGAGGCGCAGGAGTTCGCACAGTATTACCAGATAAAGTTTAAAGAGCTTTTTGAACATGCTACTCCGGCAATTTCCAAACTGGAAAACGTGAACGGCGGCATCAAGCTGACGTGGGGCAAGGTCTCCGGCGCTGCCAAGTACCGTGTTTTCGTGAAAAACGGCAGCGGCTGGACAAAGCTGACGGACACAGCCTCCACCTCTTACACATGGAAGGGCGGAAAATCCGGTTCAAAGTATACCTTTACCGTCCGCTGCATCAGCGCAGACGGCAAGAGCTATACCAGCGGCTATAATACCACCGGAAAGACCATCACCTATGTAGCCGCCCCCGCCCTCTCCAAGCTGGAAAACGTCAACGGCGGCATCAAACTGACATGGGGCAAGGTCTCCGGTGCAGCCAAATACCGTGTCTTCGTGAAAAACGGCAGCAGCTGGGTCAGGCTGACGGACACCACCTCCACCTCCTTCACATGGAACAAGGCAGTCAGCGGCAAGAGCTACACCTTCACTGTCCGGTGCCTGTCCAAGGACGGCAAGAGCTACACCAGCGGCTACAATACTGCGGGCAAGAGCATCAAATACATTGCCGCCCCTGTCCTCACCGGGGCAAAAAGCGTCAGCTCCGGCATTCAGGTGACATGGAAGAAGTCGGCAGGCGCAGCCAAGTACCGCATCTACCGGAAGATTGGCAGCGGAAGCTGGCAGAGGGTGGGGGACACCACCGGGGTGAGCTTTGTGGACAAGACGGCGAAGAAGGGCGTGAAATACACCTACACCGTGCGCTGCATCACCTCAAACGGCAAGGCATACACCAGCGGCTTCAATACCACAGGAAAAACCGTAAAACGGTAAACAAAATCCGCCGCCCGAAAGGGCGGCGGGCATTTTTTAACAGCACAAAACAGGATAGAAGCAGAAGCTCCTTCCGGTACACATGGACAGGCACAGGCTGGCATAGCACAGATACTGATATGCCCCGCCGCCGCAGAAGTCCATTCCCGTGGACTGGTACCGCTGGCCGCCCTGCTGGATGCGCTGGAAGGCGAGCTGGTATTCCAGATTGTTTGGCTCTAACTGCACCGCCCGCTGAAGCTGCTGCAGGGCGAGAATCTTGTTGCCCAGTCCTGCGTTGGCAGACCCGGCGAGATAGTACCACCGGGCGCCCCGCTCCCGCTGCTCCATGCGCATCAGCACGGCGAGGGCATCCTGATAGCTCCCGGACTGGATGAAGTGGAGCGCCGCCTGCAGGTCGGGGGAGTCCTCATAGCTCTGGCGGGTGGTATACTGCTGCTGTCCGGCGGAGAAGGGGCCGGAGCCGAAGGGGTTCCCATACGCCCCGCCGAAGCCGAAGGGATCGGCGTAGGTATAGGCGCTGCCGCTGTTGTCCGCCTGCTGGCGGTACTGCTGATACTGCTGCTGGTATTTGGAGGGGTTGTTGATCTGGTCATAGGCGGAGTTGATCTCGTTCATCCGCCGTGCCGCCTCCGGGTCGTTGGGATGCAGATCAGGGTGATACTCCTTGGCAAGGCGGCGGTAGGCTTTTTTGATCTCGTCGGGAGAGGCGTCCGGAGACACCCCCAGCACCGCATAGGGGTCTTGTATCATGAGGACTGCTCCTCCTTTTTGAGGGATTTTTGTTTCTCATTGGCGTAGCGCACCCACACCCCGGAGTAGAGGATATTCCGCAGCAGGGGGAGATCCTGTTCCAGAGGCAGGCGCTCAAAGGCGTCGGCGGCGTCTCCGATGAGCATGGTCAGCACGGGAAAGGCGTCCAGCGCCCCATGCTGCGCCTCGAATGCGGAGACGGGATTGTAACGCCTCTTTTTCTGATCCTCCGCCTTGTCCAGCACGGCGTCCATCAGATAGATAAACTGTCCCAGCCTGTTTCCGAACAGCCGCAGGGTGTCCCCCCAGCGATCCTCCCGCCAGACAAACAGCTCCTCCATCAGCGCCCCGAAGCACTGGCAGCAGCGGTCAAGGTCGGCGCTGTGGGAGCGCTCCAAGCCGGACAGCGCCTGCAGGGAGTCCTCTATCGCCTGACACTGCCGGGGCAGCGCCTCACGGATTGGGCCAAGCCGCCCTTCCAGTGCCTTTGCCCCCGCCAGACGGGGCAGGCTTCTCTCGTCCTGCCAGTCGTCCAGACATTTGTAGTACGCCAGCGCCACATTCAAATCTGCGGCGTACTCCGTGACGGCGCTCTGGGTGAAGGCACGGCGGCGGGCTGGATGGGGGATGCAGCGGCCTGTCCCGGCATGGCGCTCCGGCTCGTAGAGGGATTCCAGCAGCAGCACCAGAAAGGTCATGTCATAGGTCAGCCCCAGCCTCGCCGCCTGACCGTGGCGCTGTCCGATGGAGCGGCAAAGCCCGCAGTAGGCGCTGCGGTAGCGCTGCAGCAGTGCCTCCGTCAGGGTGGACTGATCTGCCGTGACGTATCCGAACATGGCTCAGCGGTTGGCACTGCGGTAGATTTCCTCCATGTCCCCCTCATCAATGGGACGGAAGACACCCACCCGCCTGCTGCCGTGGTAGGAGCAGCGCTGCGCCAACTCGGCAAGGGTCTCTTCGCTGACCACGCCGATTTCCGGCACATGGGAGAAGCAGGTTGGCATACCCAGACTGGCAAAGTAGGCCTCAAAGCGGTCAATGGTCTGCTGTGCGGCAATGCCGTCGTCCGCCTCCGTCACGCCCAGCACCCGCCTGCCCAGATTGGCAAAGCGGTTCAGGTCAGTATCGCAGACAAAGCGTGCCCAGCCTGCCCACATGACGCTGAGGCTTGCGCCGTGGGCGATGTCGTATTTGGCAGAGAGAACGTGGCCAAGCTGATGCACGGAGAAATCCTTGGTGTGTCCCAGCCCGGTGAGGTCATTGTGGGACAGAGAGCCGCACCACATAATCTCGCTGCGGGCCTGATAGCTGTCCGGCTGCGCCAGAGCGGCTCGCCCTGCGTCCATCACGTCCCGGAGCAGCGCCTCGGCAATGGCATCGGTAATGCCGTCCCCGTCCGTGTCGGAGAAGTAGCGGTCAAGGGTGTGCATCATAATATCCGTCACGCCGCAGGCGGTCTGGTAGGGGGGCAGGGTATAGGTCAGCTCCGGGTCCATAATGGCAAAGAGGGGACGGTTAAAGTCGGTGTTTACGCCCCGCTTTACTCCGGTCTCCTCATTGGTCAGGACGCTGGAATTGCTCATCTCGCTGCCTGCTGCGGCAATGGTCAGCACGCTTGCCATGGGCATCTGAGCCGTGACTGTCCGCTTCCCCTCGTAAAAATCCCAGATGGGGCTGCCGCAGGTGAGGCCGTGGGACACTGCCTTCATGGTGTCCAGCACCGAGCCGCCCCCCACCGCCAGCAGGAAATCAATGCCCTTGTCCTGATACCGGTCTGCCAGCGCCTGAGCCAGCGCCAGCCGGGGGTTGGGCTGTACGCCGCCCTCGCATACATAGTCCAGCCCGGCGGCCTGCAGTGAATCCGTCACCCGCTTCAGGGTGCCGTTTCTCACGGCGCTGCCGCCGCCGTAAATCACCAGAACACGGCTGCCGCCATGCTCTTTGACGTGCCTGCCCACCTGATCGGTGGTTTTCGCACCGAAAATAATCTTCGTGGGCGCATAATAGGTAAAGGCGTTCATTCGACCAACTCCTTCTTTCGCTGCTATGATTATACCCAAATGGGCGGAAATTGCAACTGATTGATGCAGGTTTTGCGGCAAAACGTGGTAGACATTGACATAACTGGCTGTTTCGGTTATACTGTAGCATGGATTTATGAATAAATTGTGAGGAATTCCCAATGAAAAAGCTGATTGACCAGATTTCTTCTGTCCTTGCCGCAGGCTTTCAGACGGCGGGCTATGACCCTGCGCTGGGGAAGGCGGTGGTGTCAAACCGGCCTGACCTGTGCCAGTACCAGTGCAACGGCGCCATGGCAGGGGCGAAGCAGTACCATAAAGCTCCCTTCGTGATTGCAGAGGAGGTAGTGAAGGCCATCGGGGACAACCCCATGTTCTCCAAGCTGGAGATGGTGCGTCCGGGTTACATTAATCTGGATCTCTCCCCGGCGTTTCTCGCCTCTGCCATGGCTGAGCTGGAGGCAGACCCTATGCGGGGCGTGGAGCGTGCGGAGCATCCTTTGTCCATCGTGGTGGATTACGGCGGCCCCAACGTGGCAAAGCCTCTGCATGTGGGGCATCTCCGCTCTGCCATCATCGGTGAGAGCATTAAGCGCACCTGCAGGTTTTTGGGGCACCGTGTGATCGGTGACGCCCATCTGGGAGACTGGGGTCTGCAGATGGGACAGATCATCACGGAGCTGCACGAGCGTCAGCCGGAGCTGCCCTATTTTGACCCGGAGTTTCAGGGAGAGTATCCTGCCGAGGCGCCCTTCACCATCTCCGATCTGGAGGAAATCTACCCCGCCTCCAGCAAGCGCTGCAAGGAGGATGAGGCGTATAAAAAGGCGGCGCAGACGGCTACCTATGAGCTGCAAAACGGACGGCGGGGCTACCGTGCCCTGTGGAAGCACATTGTGGATGTGTCCGTGGCAGATCTGAAGAAGAACTACAGCGCCCTGAACGTGGACTTTGATCTCTGGTACGGGGAGAGCAATGCCCAGCCGGACATCCCGCCCATGGTGGAGATGATGAAGGAGAAGGGCTATGCCTACCTCAGCGACGGCGCTCTTGTGGTTGACGTTCAGGAGGAGAGCGACACAAGGGAGGTGCCTCCCTGCCTGATTCTGAAATCCGACGGCGGCGCTCAGTACGAGACCACGGATCTCGCCACGATTGTCCAGCGCCAGCGGGACTTCCAGCCGGACAGGATGATCTATCTGGCAGATAAGCGTCAGGAGCTGCACTATGTGCGCTGCTTCCGCTGCGCCTATAAGACCGGGCTGGTGGATGCGGACAAGTGCTCTCTGGAATATGTGGGCTTCGGCACCATGAACGGCAAGGACGGCAGACCCTTCAAGACCCGTGAGGGCGGTGTGCTTCGGCTGGAGACCCTGATCCGGAGCGTGGAGGATGCTGTCTACGAAAAGGTGATGAGCAACGGCACCATCTCAGAAGAGGAGGGCAGGGACGTTGCCCACAAGGTGGGCATTGCCGCCATCAAGTACGGCGACCTCAGCAACCAGCCTGCCAAGGACTATATCTTCGATCTGGATAAGTTTGCCTCCTTTGAGGGCAATACCGGCCCCTATATCATGTATACCATGGTGCGCATCAAGTCCATTCTGGCGAAGTACCGTGCGGCCTATCCTGAGGCTGAGACGGGCATCATCCTGCCCCCGGAGAGCAGGAGCGAGACGGAGCTGGCTCTGGCGCTGTGCCGGTTTAACGAGGCTGTGTATGAGGCCTATGAGCAGAAGGCACCCAACCGCCTGTGCCGCTATGTCTATGACCTCACCGGGGCGCTGAACCAGTTCTATGTGGAGCACAATATTATGAAGGAGCCGGACGGGGTGCGTCAGGCGGGCTATATCGCACTGATTACGCTGGTGCTGCACGTTTTGGAGTCTGCCATTGACCTGCTGGGCTTTGAGGCGCCGGAGCGGATGTGATTTGCCGCAAGGGAACAGCGGCGGGCGAATGTTCATGATTTGTTCACAGTTTGTACACTTCATTTCGTTAGTATTGTAAAACGATCAACAGGAGACAGGGGGGGATGAGATTGGCAGAGTCCGAGGAAAATCAACAGCATGTGCAGAAGCG
Source organism: uncultured Oscillospiraceae bacterium (assembly GCA_905236265.1). GTDB lineage: Bacteria > Bacillota > Clostridia > Oscillospirales > Oscillospiraceae > Onthomonas. The sequence goes on from CAJOOV010000275.1 coordinate 8,128, forward strand.
CTGGATGGTGGTGACCGTTATAGCGGTGCTTGCGCTGGTCTTCCTGATTCCCTTTATCAGGCAGGGCGGAGCGAGGGTAGATACCAGCGTAGAGGTGGAGACCGTTCCCGCTGAGATTGGAAACATCCGGGAGACTACCTCCGGCGCAGGCAAAATCACCGGAATGGAGCACTGGGATGTGGCGGCGCCCTTCTCCGGCGTGCTTGCCGCATGGAGGGCTCCGGACGGGGCGCAGGTTCAGCAGGGTGACGTGCTGGCGCTGTACGATACCCAGTCCATTGACGAGGAGATTGACGACACGCTGACCCGGCTTGAGGAGCTGGACGATCAGATTCAGGCGCTGGGGAAGCAGACGGATTTTACCCTTACCGCAGAAGAAGCGGGAGTGGTTAAGGAGCTTTCCGTCAGCCGGGGAGATGATACACAGGGGCAGACGCTTGCCCTGCTGTCCACCGATGGTCTGCTCAGGGTGAGCTTCATCTGTGAGGAGAGCAAGCTGCCGGAAAAAGGCAAGCGTGTGACGATTTATGCCCAGTCGGAGCGGTATGAAGGCATCGTAGAGGACGTGGAAGGACAGACAGTGACAGTCACCCTTGAGGATGAAGGGGACATTCCACTGGAGACAGAGGCAGAGGTGCTGAACCGTGTAGGGGATGTACTGGGGCAGGGCAAGGTAGAGTTGAATGCGCCGCTGGAAATCACAAGCGAGCGCAGCGGCATTGTGGCTCAGGTTCTATGCGCCGTGGGAGACGAGGTAGACGAGGGACAGGCGCTGATTCAGTGTATCGACACCGGACTGCAGGACAACTGTCAGGAGCTGGTGGAAAAACGGAGAGAAACAGTGGAGCTTCTCCTCAGTCTGCGCAGCTTCCGGGACAAACCGGAAATACTGGCGGAGAATACAGGCGTGGTGTCGAATATAGAAGTGAAGGAAGGGGAGATACTGAAGCAGGGGGAAATGCTCTGCCGTATTTCCTCTCAGAATCAGTATCTGATTGAACTGACCGTTCCCGTGCGAAACGCAGACCGGATCAAGGCGGGGCAGCGGGTTCTGCTCCACTTCGGGGAACAGACCTTTGACGGCACGGTTGCCAGAGATGTGAGCGACACGGACAGGGGCAGCGCTGTGTGCAATGTTCTTGCCACCATGGAGAGTGACGGAAATCACCGGGTGGGGGAAGAGACAAAGGCTGAAATCATATTGGGAGAGCGAAACAGTGTCGTGTTGATTCCGGCAAAAACGGTGACGCTGGAGGAGGACGGCACGGAGACAGTGGATGTGGCCTACGGAGACGGACTGAACCATAGCTGCAGCATCCTCACCGGACTGAATAACGGAACCATGGTGGAGGTAGTGGAAGGAATTGAAGAGGGGGATCAGATTGTCGTATCCTCCCGCATTGTAGAGACAACCTTCTATTCCCTGTTTAACCATGAGTGGATCGTGAACCAGAAGGAAGGCCCTTCCGAGGAGGGGCTGGTTTCGGAAGAGGAGACCCCCACGGAAGAAGAGACAAAGCCGGATTGAGTCCGGCTGCAGGAAACCCGTCGGTTAGCGCCGGCGGGTTTTGTTTTGAAAGGGTCAAGCCGAAAAAAACTGAAAAACCCCGAAAAAAGGGGTTGACAAGGGAAGAAGAGCGTGGTAGTATACACAAGCTGTCCGCAAGGGCAAGCCGCAGCGAGCTGCGCCCCAAAAGAATTTAAAAAAATTCGAAAAAAGGGGTTGACAAGTGAGCGACGAGCGGCTATAATAAATAAGCTGTCCACGAGAGCGGCACAGCGGTCTGTATCTTGTAAATTAAACAACGTGAAACAAACGAAGCACCA
>CAJOOV010000276.1 GCA_905236265.1 uncultured Oscillospiraceae bacterium
CTCCATCACATAGCGGATGACATACTTCAGCATAGCCTCGGCGTTGTTCATATAGTCGGTCAGGTCGGCAAAGGCCAGCTCCGGCTCAATCATCCAGAACTCGGCGGCGTGGCGCTGGGTGTTGGAGCGCTCCGCCCGGAAGGTGGGGCCGAAGGTGTATACATTGGAGAAGGCCATGCAGAAGCTCTCCACATTCAACTGACCGGAAACGGTGAGGTTGGAGGGCTTGCCGAAGAAGTCCTGCGTATAGTCCACCCTGCCGTCCTCGGTCTTGGGGACATTGTTCAGGTCAAGGGTGGTCACCTGAAACATCTCTCCTGCGCCCTCGGCATCGGAGGCGGTGATGATAGGCGTGTGGACATAGACAAAGCCCTGATCCTGAAAGAAGCAGTGGATGGCGTGGGCGGCCACGCTGCGCACCCGGAACACGGCGGAGAACAGGTTGGTTCTGGGTCGCAGGTGGGCAATGGTGCGCAGAAACTCCACGCTGTGGCGCTTCTTCTGCAGGGGATAGTCCGGGGCGGAGGCACCCTCCACAAACACGTCCGCCGCCTTCAGCTCAAAGGGCTGCTTCGCCTCCGGGGTACAGACCAGCGTCCCCTGTACGATAAAGGCAGCGCCCACGTTCTGGCGCACCACCTCGTCATAGTTTTCCAGCTTCTCCTTTTCCACCACCACCTGCAGCGGGGTGAAGCAGCTTCCGTCACTGAGGCTGAGGAAGGCAAAGCTCTTCTGGTTACGGATGGATTTTGCCCAGCCGCACACGGTGATGCTCCTGCCGTCAAAGGCGGCGCTGTCAGCAAAAATACTTGCAATGGTTGTACGTTCCATAGTCTCCAACTCCTGCTTTTTTATCAATCGTACATCATTATATAGACTTGCCCCTCAATTTGCAAGGGGCAGTACACATTGAAATACATTATATCCCTCCGGCGTGGAGGCTGCGTCCAGCGTCCCGCCGTGCTCCTGAGCGATCTCCCTTGCGATGGCCAGCCCCAGCCCGAAGCCCTTGGAGCTGCGGGCGGCATCGGAGCGGTAGAAGCGGCGGAAGATGCGCTCCCGCTCCTCCTCCGGGATGGGTTTGCCCTGATTTGCCACCCGAAGCACCGCCTTTTTCCCGCTCTCCGTCAGGCTCACCCGGATTCCCCCGCCCTTGGGGGTGTATTTCACGGCGTTGTCCAGCAGAATCTCCGCCAGTCTGCCCAGTGCGGCGCTGTCCCCCGCAACAGCCACGCCGGGGGCAATCTCCCCCTCCTCCAGCCGGAGCCCGGCCTCATAGAGTACCGGCTCGAAGAACAGCAGGGCGTTTTCCGTCAGGTCGGACAGGTCAACCTCCTGCCGCTGCGCCGCAGGGGTCTCCTGCCGTTGGTCGCTGCGGGCGAGCAGCAGCATCTCCTCAATCAGCTTTTCCATCTCTCCGCCTCCTGTGCGGATATTCTCCGCCCAGCGGCGCAGGGCGGGGGACAGCTCCGGGGTGCGAAGAATCAGCTCCGCATTGGACAGCATCACCGTCAGGGGCGTTTTCAGCTCGTGGGAGGCATCCGCCACAAACTGCCGCTGCTGCTGTACGCTCTCCTCCACCGGGCGCACTGCCCAGCGTGCCAGAAGGGCGCTCAGGGCAAACAGCACTGCCACGCCTCCAAGCCCCATGGCTGTCACTGTGGCCACCGCCTTTTTCAGGGTGCTGCGCTCGTAGCTCACGTCCACGAAGGCCATGCGCCAGCCGTCGCTGGTGGCCTGCCGGAGATAGCGCAGGCTCTCCCCGGAGACCTCTCCCTGTTCCCTTCCCTGAGACAGCGCCGCATCCACGGCGGCGGTAAAGCGGTCGTAGTCCGTGAGGTCATAGAACTGGCTGGAGGTGACCTCCGTGCCGCCGTTGGGGGTGACGGTGACGGTAAAATAGGGCAGGGAGATGGCGGTGCCCTTCTCCTTTGCTGACCACTGGGGGGTCTCCGTCTCGGAAATGACCCGGTAGAGCACGCTGAGGCTGTCCCGGCGCAGGCCGCTTTCCAGACTCAGCAGGAAGGCGGCGCACACCGCCGAGAGCAGCAGCGCCGAGAGCAGGGTGGTCATCAGCGTCATCTTCCAGCGCAGGCGGCGGATCATCCCCCCACCTCCAGCCGGTAGCCCAGCGTGCGCAGGGTGCGGATGGCGCAGCGGGAGCCGATGTGGTTCAGCTTCTTGCGCAGAAAGGAGATATAGACCTCCACGCTGTTCTCCTCGGTGTACCCGCCCCACACCTGACGAATCAGCTCCTCCTTGGAGACCACCTGCTCCGGGCGCTGTAAAAACAGGCTCATCAGGTTCAGCTCCCGCTGGCTGAGGCGCAGGGCACGGGAACCGCAGCTCAGCTCGCAGGCGGTGAGGTTCAGCTTCAAATCCCCGTAGGACAGGGCGTTCTCCCGGTGTGCCTCTCCCCTTCTGGTGATGGCCCGCAGGCAGGCCAGCAGCTCGTCAGAGGAAAAGGGCTTGGTGAGGTAGTAGTCCGCCCCGCTGTCCAGCCCCGCCACCCGGTCGCCTACCTGCGTGCGGGCGGTGAGCATGAGGATGGGGACGCCGTTTCCCTCCCGGCGCAGGGCGGAGGCGATGGAAAAGCCGTCCCTGCCGGGGAGCATCACGTCCAGTATCAGGGCATCATACCGCCGTGACCGGGCGAGGCGAAAGCCCTCCTCCCCGTGGTGGGAGATGTCCGCCGTGTCCCCTTGGGTGGAGAGCAGGTCGGCAATGGTCTGGGCGATGATGGGTTCATCTTCTACGATTAGAATGTGCATGAGAATACCTCCGTGGGCGGAGCTTTCAGATACACCCTGTATTACTTCATTTTTCTCCGTTGGATGTATCTTTTTCTTCCGTTGACGCTGTTGTTTTGCTGCCGTGTTCTATACCTTCTGCCGGGTTTTATTCTCTGTATCGTTCTGTTTATGTGCCGTCTTGTGTCCCGCTCCTCCTCTTCGCCGGTCTCGAGAAACATACTGGCAACCACCGTCAGGAAGAAAACGCCGCTCAACACAATAACGGCATGGTCGAATTTCCCCCACATTCCAATTGGAGTGACGCTGTCATCTCCTGCCATTGTCACCGTCATAAGAACATAATAGGCTGCCCTCAAAAAAGCATTGATCCAATCTGTCC
>CAJOOV010000277.1 GCA_905236265.1 uncultured Oscillospiraceae bacterium
GGCTGCGGCAAGCCCACCTGCGGCGTGGGCTGCGACTGTGACCGGTATATGGAGGTCTGGAATATTGTCTTCTCCCAGTTCAATAACGACGGCCACAACAACTACACCGAGCTGAAGCAGAAGAATATCGACACCGGCATGGGTCTGGAGCGTCTGGCTGTGGTGTGCCAGAACGTGAACTCCCTGTTTGATACCGACACGGTGATGCACATTACCAACCGGGTCAGCGAGATCACCGGCGCACACTACGGGGAGAGCTACAAAAAGGACGTGTCCCTGCGGATTATCACCGACCATATCCGCTCTGCTACCATGATGATCTGCGACGGCGTGCTGCCCTCCAACGAGGGACGGGGCTATGTGCTGCGCCGCCTGCTGCGCCGGGCTGCCCGGCATGGGCGGCTGCTGGGCGTGAACCATCCCTTCCTCTATGATGTGTGCGACACCGTGATCGAGGTGAACAAGGGAGAGTATACCGATCTGGAGATCCGGCGGGATTATATCGTGCGTATCATCAAGATGGAGGAGGAGAGCTTCGGGCGCACCATTGACGCAGGACTGAAAATCTTCTCCGACCTGCTGGCAGAGCACAAGGCAAAGGGGGAGAATACCTTCTCCGGCGCCGACGCCTTTAAGCTCTATGACACCTACGGCTTCCCCATCGACCTGACCATTGAGATGTGCTCTGACGAGGGCATGAGCGTGGATCAGGATGGGTTCCAGCGTGAGATGGAGGCGCAGAAGGTGCGTGCCCGTGAGGCGAGAAAGGCGCTGGGCGACCTTGGCTGGGAGCGGATTGATCTGGGCGAAATTGACAAGAACCCCACCCGCTTTGTAGGCTACACGGATTCTGCCGCCGAGGGCAGGGTCATCGCCATCGTGGAGGGCGACGAGCCCTCCGGCACCATCAGCGAGGGGCAAAAGGGCATTCTGGTGCTGGATCAGACCCCCTTCTACGCTGAAATGGGCGGTCAGGTGGGAGATCACGGCGTGATTTCCAAGGGCGAGAATGTCTTTGTGGTGACGGACACCCAGAAGACCAAGGCCGGGAAGTATCTCCACTACGGCGAGGTGTCCCACGGCTCCTTCTCCGTGGAGGATGAGGTTGTCTCCACCATTGACACCCAGCGGCGCAGCGCCATTGCCCGTGCCCACTCCGCTACCCACCTGATGCAGAAGGCGCTGCAGACGGTGCTGGGCGACCACGTTCAGCAGGCAGGCTCTCTGGTGGAGCCGGACTACCTCCGCTTTGACTTTACCCACTTTGCCGCCATCACCCCGGAGGAGCTGCTTCAGATTGAGGAGATCGTGAACGACTCCATTCTGGAGGGGCATCCCGTGGAGGTGCGGGAGATGCCCATCAAAGAGGCGCAGGAGATGGGGGCAATGGCGCTGTTCTCTGAGAAATACGGCGATGTGGTGCGGGTTGTGAACATGGACAACTATTCCATTGAGCTTTGCGGCGGCACCCATCTGGACAACACCGCCAAGGTTGGCTCCTTCCACATCATCTCCGAAGGTTCTGTGGCGGCAGGCGTGCGCCGGATTGAGGCAATCACCGGAAAACGTGCCATCCACGAGCAGCAGCAAATGAAGCGGCAGTTCCTTGACGCCGCCGGACTGCTGAAGGCCAAGCCGGAGGAGCTGGCCGGGCGCATTACCGCTCATCTGGAGGACATGAAGCTGCTGCGCAAGACCATTGAGCAGTTCAAGGAGCGGGAGGCGCTGGGCGAAGCCCGCAGCTTCCTCGCCAGCGCCAAGCAGGTGGGCAGTCTGAAGGTGGTCACTGCCAATCTGGGCAGCGTGGACGTGCCTGCTCTGCGGAAGATGGGCGACTTCCTCCGGGATAAGGAGGCGAATATCGTGGCGGTTCTCTCCGCTGTCAACGGGGAAAAGCTGTCCTTCCTCGCCGTGTGCGGCAAGGAGGCAATCAAGGCAGGTGTGAAAGCCGGCGATGTCATCAAGGCGGTCACCAAGGTCTGCGGCGGCTCCGGCGGCGGCAAGCCTGATTCCGCCATGGGCGGCGGCAAGGACGTGCTGAAGCTGGACGATGCGCTGGCCTGTGTGGACGATTTTGTGGCGGAAAAGCTGAACGGATAAACGGCAGATACGGATTGTGAGGTAATCAGATGAACTGTCTCTTTTGTTCCATTGCGGAGGGGAACATCCCCTCCAAGAAGGTGTATGAGGACGAGCTGGTCTATGCCTTTTATGACATCGACCCCCAGGCGCCCGTCCACTTTCTGGTCATTCCCAAGACCCATATTGACTCCGTGGCGGCTGTCAATGAGGAGAACTCCTCCATTGTCGCCCACTGCTTTGAGGTGATCTCCAAGGTGACAAAGGAAATGGGGATCGACTCCTTCCGGGTGGTATCCAACTGCGGCGAGCAGGCGGGTCAGTCCGTGCCCCATCTGCATTTTCATGTGCTGGCGGGACGGGATATGACGTGGCCTCCCGGCTGATGCGCAGGACGTAAAACGAAACCAAAAGCCTCCCTTCACCATGAGGGAGGCTTTTTCACAGGATGGGAGGATATTGTGGCTTATATAAAGGAGATACAGGACATTGATGCAGCCGAGCTGGATGAATATGCCAGAATGACAGAGGCACAGCTCAAAAACAAACGGCATCAGGAACAGGGGTTATTCATCGCAGAGGGGGAAAAGGTCATCTGCCACGCTCTTGACGCCGGTTTTGCACCCCGTTCCCTGCTGATGGAGCGGGAAAAGCTGGACAGATATACCAGTCTGCTTCGCCGCTGCGGTGAGATTCCGGTTTACACCGCCGGAAGGGCTGTTCTGGCACAGCTTACAGGATACGCCCTCACCAGAGGGATTCTCTGTGCGATGGGGCGAAAGCCCCTGCCAACGGTGGAACAGGTCTGCGGGAATGCCCGGCGGATTGCGGTGCTGGACAGCATTGTTGACCCTGCAAACGTGGGGGCAATCCTCCGTTCAGCGGCAGCGCTGGACATGGATGCCCTGCTCCTCTCCCCCACCTGCTGCGACCCTCTCCACCGCCGTGCGGTGCGGGTGAGTATGGGTACGGTATTTCAGATTCCGTGGACGTGGATGGACTGCACCCACCTACAGTGGCCCGCTCTGGGGCTGGAACGGCTCCACCGGCTGGGGTTTCATACCGCCGCCCTTGCGCTGGATGACCGCTCCATTTCCATAGACGACCCTTCCCTGAAGGCAAAGGAAAAGCTGGCTGTCCTGTTAGGCACAGAGGGCGACGGTCTCAGTGCAGAAACCATCGCCCTTTGTGATGATACAGTAAAAATCCCCATGGGTCACGGAGTGGACTCCCTGAATGTAGCCGCAGCCAGCGCTGTTGCCTTTTGGGAGCTTAGGTGTCGCTGATGTCGTTCTCCTGAAAAATCACCGTCAAATCAGGATTCTCCCGTGCCGCATCCATGAGCACCTCTCTCACAATGTCAAAGGACTGAGGTGCCTCGTCTGAGTGGGTAACGGTCAATGTGATATCACAAAAATCCGTGAGGCAGTCATACAGCGCATCCAAGTTTCGCCCGTAATAGTCCGGAAGGGGCAGCATCTCCATCAGGTATTCATGTACCTGCAAGCGCCCCATCCTCCGAGCGTCCAGTTCATAGGTCATGTTTATTCCTCCCCATAGAGCAGCTCAAAGCTGTTATAGTGGTCTTCCGTGTAGTAGATTAGACCGTCGTTGGAAAACACAATCCGCTTTGGGCCACGGTAAGACCCGTCAGAGTCAATGTCACATTCGTGATATTCACGGCCATCCGCCTTGGGAAGATTGCCCTCATAGTTTCCGAAATAGTCTCCCCCGATGCTCTTTCCCGGTGCAACCTTGCCAAGGTTCCCCTCTGAGCTGACCCAGCCCAGCGCCTTGGCCTCTTTTTTCGTGATGAAGTTGCCCGGAAGATGGCCGTAGAGATAGATATACCGTGCCACGTCATCCTTGGAGGTGTACTCCCCGGACTCGCTCACCGTCTCCTCTCCCTCGTCCTGTGCCTCCTGCGCAGGCTGAGGCGGGGCGGAGTCCTCCGTTTCGGTCTGGGAAGTCTCTCCCTGTTCCTCCTGCTCCTCCTCTGGAGTCTCTTGTTCCTCCTCCGTATCCTGCTGTACTGTCTCCTCCTGTGCGGTCACTTCGTCCAAATGGATGATTTGTGCCTCCTCACTCTGGCTATACCCTGCACAGGCGCAAAGACAGAAAAGCAGCGCCAAAAGCATTGCAATGATTTTTCCTGTTTTTCTCATCGTATTCCCTCCTTTGCCCCATTCTACCACGCAGAGGCAGGAAATGCAATGCAGTCCATCGGTGTACTCTTTCTCCCTGAACACTTGCAAAACTCCTTTATTATGCTATAATGAGACCAATTCAAGGGGGAGGCGTTTTATGATGAAACTGACTGTCAGACAGAAGGCTGCCTTTGGCATCGGTGCTGTGGGTAAGGACATGGTTTACGCCCTGTCCGCCAACTATGTCATGTATTATTATAAGGACGTGATTGGACTCAGCGGCGCTTTTGTGGGGCTGATTCTCATGATTGCCAGAGTGTTTGACGCATTGAACGATCCTTTTATGGGGATTCTTGTGGCAAAGACAAAGACCCGCTGGGGGCGTTTCCGTCCGTGGCTGGTCTCCGGCACGGTGCTGAATGCCTTCGTCATGTATCTGCTCTATGCAGCGCCGGAGACAGAGGGAGTACCTTTGATGGCATTTTTCGCTGTGGTCTACATTCTGTGGGGCATGACCTATACCATGATGGACATTCCCTACTGGTCCATGATTCCCGCCATCACCTCCACCCCTGCTGACACGGAAAACCTCTCCGTCATCGGAAGAACCTGCGCAGGCGTTGGCTCTGCGTTCATTCAGATGGGAACGGTCATGACAGTTGCCGCACTGGGTCAGGGCAATGAGCGCATAGGGTTTCGATCTGTGGCGCTGATTGTGGCGGTCATCTTTATTGTAACAGAGTTGATCTGTGCCGCTGCGGTGAAGGAGCGGGAGGATACTAGAATGGAAACCGCCTCCGTGGTGGACATGTTCTCTGCCCTGTTTCGCAACGATCAGGCCTTGGTGGTGGTGCTGACCATCGTTCTGGTCAACAGCGCACTCTATCTCACAGGAAACCTGATTATTTACTTCTTCAAGTATGATGTGGGCGGCGGAGCTGACTGGCAGGGGGGCTATACCCTGTTCTCTACGGTAGGCGGTGCCTTTCAGATTCTCGGCATGATGGTGGGGTATCCTATCCTGCGCAGACGGCTTCATAATACCGCCATCTTTCTGGGCACGCTCTGTTCCGCCATGCTGGGCTATGCCATTATTCTGGCGCTGTGCCTGATGGGGCTGTCCTCTTCCCTGCCCCTGCTGCTGATTCCCTGCGCCATTGTCTTTGCCTCCAACGGCATTCTCACCGTTTTGACCACGGTTTTTCTCTCCAACAGCGTGGACTATGGTGAGCTGATGACAGGGCGACGGGAGGAGAGCGTTATTTTCTCCATGCAGACCTTTGTGGTAAAGCTGGCCAGCGGCGTCAGCGTGTTTATCGCAGGACTGGGACTGGATCTGATTGGTCTTGAGGGCAACTCCGATTCCGCCGGACCCATTACGGCGCAGTCAGAACAGACGCTGGTAGGGCTTCGTCTGCTGATGACGATTATGCCCTTTGCAGTGCTGCTGTGTGCCTTCCTGTTCTTCCGGAAAAAGTTCAGCCTGACAGATGAAATCGTGGAGGAAAACGCAAAGAGGCTTCAGGAGAAGCATTCACACAAATAATTTAGATGAATAAACGGTATTCGCCGCACCGTAGGCTGTCCCACTTGGGACAGTCTTTTTTATTCCCTTGCCCGCCGCTCCCACAGATAATCCGCCACAACGTCTCTTGCGGTAACTGTTGTCACATAGCCCTTTGCCATCCGGTAGAGCAGCCGTGTTGTCTCCCAGCGGCTGAGGGAGATTGCGGGAAGGGACACGGAGGCTCCCCTGCTGTCCGTCAGGGCGATTCCAAACCATTTTTTCTCCCCCCTCTGCTGGGTGAGCAGCCAGTAATGGACGGTTAGAAGGGTGCCGTCGGAGAGGGGGAAACGAATGCGCTTGAGGCGTTCTCTTTTCATATTATCACCTGAAATTCAGTTCTGTTTTCCACTATTATAGTAGATTATTCGGTTTTTTCCACCATAATTGTTCGCATAATTCGACATTACAAAGTCGAAAAATTTACATTTAGTACCTTTTATGTTAATTTATGTCAGTCCTGATTGTATTCTGTCGCACGATTTCGGCAATTACAAAAAACGCTGTCTTTGGTGAATCCCAAAAACAGCGTTTTTCTCGCTTCAACTGTATTATGATTGCTTCCGCCCCGGCGTAATGCCGTGGTTCGTCTGCCACACCATACGCCGTATCTCCTCTCGAACCTGCTCCATCTCCTCCTGTAAGGCTCTTGCGGAAACACGAAGGCACCCGTGTCCCATAACGATGATCTGTTCCAGTCCGTCTGACGTGGCCACTCTCACCCGGTACCGCTTTCCCAGCTTATAGGACGCCTGTTCAATGTAGCTGTCCGCTGTCTCCGCCTCCTTTGTAAAGACCACATGGATATTGTGATAGCGCTCCATGCGGCGCACACCGCCCTTTACCCGGTAAGCGTCAAAGACGAGAATCACATGGCATTTCCTGTGCGCCTGATACTCGCACAGATCATCCATCAGCGCCTGTCGTGCCCGCTCCACGCTGTTCTCACTCAGGCGCTTCAGCTCATCCCATGCGAAAACCATATTGTATCCGTCCACCAGCAGGTATTCCTCAATAGGCTGCGTCTCCTTGATGGTCACCCGCTCCGGGAGCGTGTGCTCTCTGGGTGGAGGCTGAAATGCCCGCTTGCGCTGCACCTTGCCATAGGTCTGTTCAAAAATAGCCTGCAATTCCCTGTCCTCGGCAACGGCATCGGCATAGCGGGGACTGCGCTGGCGCACCGTCTCCACCGGCGTTTCCTCCCTGCGATGGAGATTCACCGGCGATTCCAGATGCTGATAGCGATAGACCTCATTCCACGGCACTACAACCCCGGCACCGTGGCTGCAAAACACAGAGTCTGCGGTGTTCTCCACATCGGAGTCGGGGTCATATCCGATCCGCTCCACTACCTCCTGCGTGTTATGGCAGGGGAAATAACCCTTCAGGCGCAGGGACAGCCGTCCCCTGCCCTTGGTGTAGGCGCTCAGCTCAGAGGCATAGTCCACCATCTCGGAGACGGGAACGCTTGCGCGGAGAATCGCCCGGTCACCGAATTGCTCCGGTGGTTCAAAGCTGCCGGAGCGCTGCTGGATGTCGCTGATTGCTCTGCCCAGATGCTCGGCGGGCAGCTCCAGCTCCATGTCATACCACGGCTCCAGCAGAATACTCTCCGCCTGCCGCAAGCCCTGACGCACGGCACGATAGGTAGCCTGACGGAAATCTCCTCCCTCTGTGTGCTTCAGGTGGGCTCTTCCCGCAACCAGTGTCATCACCACATCGGTGATAGGAGAACCAGTAAGCACCCCCAAATGGGGCTTTTCCAGCAGGTGGGTGAAGATAAGCCGCTGCCAGTTCAGGTCGAGCTGGTTCTCACTCACCCCGCTTTTCAGCACAATGCCGCTGCCCCGCTCTCCGGGCTCTATGAGCAGATGCACCTCGGCATAGTGGCGCAGGGGTTCAAAATGCCCCACGCCGATGACAGGAGAGGCTATCGTCTCCCGGTAGACGATGTTTCCCGGTCCGAAGGAAATCTCCAACCCAAAACGCTCCCGGATTATCTGGGTGAGAATCTCCGTCTGAATCTGTCCCATGAGCTGGATATGGATTTCCTGAAGCTGCGCCTTCCAGACGATATGAAGGCTGGGATCCTCCTCCTCCAGCTCACGAAGCTGCTGAA
>CAJOOV010000278.1 GCA_905236265.1 uncultured Oscillospiraceae bacterium
AAGCGGAAGGCCGGGGATTCGAATTCCTTCTGGTGCAGGAGCAAAGGACTGTTGCAGGGAAGTATCCCGTTGCAGCAGTCCTTTTTTTACGGCTTGGGTTTCCCCAAAAGCTGCGCCTCTCCGGTTGCCCTGAGAGGCGTAAAGTGCTACAATAAGGAACATTGACAGAAAAACACGCCGTTATGAGCGTGGAAGGTGTGGGACGAAGCGATGAACTACTTTGCAGGAGAATATGATATTGCCGTCATCGGCGCAGGGCACGCCGGAATCGAGGCCGCCCTTGCCGGGGCAAGGCTGGGGCTGGAGACCCTCTGCTTTACGGTGAATCTGGACGCGGTGGGGAATATGCCCTGCAACCCCGCCATCGGCGGGGCGGGAAAGGGACATCTGGTGCGGGAGCTGGACGCACTGGGGGGAGAGATGGGCGTTGCGGCGGACAGCGCCTGTATCCAATACCGCCTTTTGAACAAGGGCAAGGGGCCGTCGGTTTGGTCCCTGCGGGCGCAGGCCGACCGGCGGCGCTATCAGGAGATCATGAAGCACACGCTGGAACAGCAGCCCCGCCTCTATCTGAAGCAGGCGGAGGTGGAGGAGATTCTCACAGAGAAGGGCGCTGTCACCGGGGTGAGAACCCGCATGGGGGCAGAGTACCGGGTGCGGGCAGTGGTGATTGCCACAGGCACCTATCTGGGCGGGCGTACCATTGTGGGGGACGTGTCCGCCCAGAGCGGCCCGGACGGGCTGCAGGCGGCGCTGAAGCTCACTGCATCTCTGGAAAAGCTGGGGCTGAGGCTGCGCCGGTTCAAGACGGGAACGCCCCCCAGAGTGAACCGCCGCAGCGTGGACTTCTCCAAAATGGAGCTGCAGCAGGGGGACGAAGAGCCGCTGCCCTTCTCCTTTCGCACGCAGTGCGCCCCGGAGAATCAGGCGGTTTGCTATCTCACCTACACCAACCGGCGCACCCATGACATTATCCGTGCCAACCTCCACCGCTCCCCCCTGTTCTCCGGGGTGATTCACGGGGTAGGCCCCCGGTACTGCCCCAGCATCGAGGATAAGGTGGTGCGCTTTGCGGACAAGGAGCGGCACCAGATCTTTGTGGAGCCTATGGGGCTGAATACGGAGGAGCTGTATATTCAGGGCTTCTCCTCCTCCCTCCCGGAGGACGTGCAGGTGGCCATGCTTCACACCCTGCCCGGTCTGGAGCGGGCGGAGATCACCCGCACCGCCTATGCCATTGAGTACGACTGCATTGACCCGCTGGAGCTGAAGCCCACGCTGGAGACGAAGAAGGTGTCCGGGCTGTACGGGGCGGGACAGTTCAACGGCTCCTCCGGCTATGAGGAGGCGGCGGCGCAGGGCTTTGTGGCAGGAGTGAATGCGGCGCTGAAGCTGCTGGGGAGAGCACCCCTTGTCCTGCGCCGGGATCAGGGGTATATCGGCGTGCTGATAGACGATCTGGTGACCAAGGGCACCAACGAGCCCTACCGGATGATGACCTCCCGCACGGAGTACCGTCTGGTGCAGCGGCAGGACAACGCCGACCAGCGCCTGACCCCCATCGGCTATGAAATCGGGCTGGTGAGCCGGGAGCGGTATGAGGCGGTGGTGGAGAAATACCGTCTGGTGGAGGAGGAGCTGCACCGTTTGGAGCACTCCGGCGCCGCACCCACGGCGGAGCTGGAGGCGTTTCTCCGGGAGAAGGGGGAGAGCTTTCCCAAATCCGGGGCGAAGCTGGCTGACCTGCTCCGCCGCCCGAAGATCACCTATCAGGAGCTTGCCCCCTTTGACCCCCAGCGCCCCGGCCTGCCCCGGCTGGTGCAGGAGCAGGTGGAGATCCGCCTGAAATACGACGGTTATATTGAACGCCAGAACCGGCAGATTCACGAGTTTCAGCGCATGGAGCGCCACGCCCTGCCTGAGGACGTGGATTATATGGAAATTGCCTCCCTGCGCATGGAGGCACGGCAGAAGCTGAATCAGGTTCGCCCCCTGAATCTGGGACAGGCCAGCCGCATTTCCGGGGTCAGCCCGGCGGATATGGCGGCGCTGATTTTTTGGTTGGAGAGAAGAGAGA
>CAJOOV010000279.1 GCA_905236265.1 uncultured Oscillospiraceae bacterium
CTCCCTCCGTAGGGGCGCACAGTGTGCGCCCGATACTCCCCCAGTCAGCTTCGCTGACAGCTCCTCACGAAGTGAAAACCAGAAACAGTGCGTATTCTCAGCATCATACGCCGAAAATACGCACTGTTTTTCAGGGCTCATTCCCTGTCCAGAAATACATCCCTGTGATAGCGCTCCAGCACCTGCTGCGCTGTGACGGGAGGGGAGAAATAGCTGCCCTGCAGGGTGGTCACCGGGAAGGCACGCACCACCTCCCGCATTTCCGCCGTGCTGATGCCGCCGATATTGACATAGCGCACGCAGTCGGCGGCAAGCTCTGTCAGGTGCTTGAGGATATTGCGATCCCGCCCCGGCTGCTCGATGCCGCCCACAAAGCGCACATCCAGACTCACCGCATCCACCGGGATACGCTTCACAAAGCCGATGGAGTCGCTGCCGCTGCCAAAGTCGGCGATAATGACCACGATTCCGTGGCTGTGGAGCTGGGCGATGATTTTTGCGATCTGCTCCGGGTCAATGCTGCGGTAGTCCCCCATCAGGTTCAGGCTGAGCTGGCGGGCGGGGAAGCCTGTCTCCTGCAAAAGCCGGAGCAGGCCGTCCACAAAGTAGCCGCTCTCCAGCTGCATCCGGTATACGTCCACGCACAGGAGGAAATCCGGATCCTTTTCCAGAAACCGCACGCCGTCGCTCATGCTCTGGCGGAGAATGAACTCTCCCAGCTCCTCAAAGACGAAATCCCGCTCCAGAATGGGGAGGAAGGCGGAGGCCTGTACCCGGCCATAGACCGCATCCTCCCAGAACACGCTGGCCTGCGCCCCGTTCATCCAGCCGGTATCCGCCGCAACCACCGGCTCATATTCCATCTGGAACCCTCTGCATCCGTCCAGCACGCTGTCCCGGATGGCGTTCATCAGCCTCAGCGTTTTCATGCTGTCCTGCTGATAGCCGCCGTTGAAGTCCACCAGCTCCCCGTGGTTGTGCTGTCTGGACTCCCGGCAGGCGCAGTCCAGACAGGAGCAGACGGTGTCCGCCCCGGTTCCTGCGTCATAGGTGGAGACAAGACCGGCGTTGGCCAGAAGGATATTCCGAATGCCGTTGATCTCAATGCCCCGCTGGAGGATATAGCGGATATGGTCATAGATGGCGGCGGTCTCCTCCCTTGAGGCAGTCTCAAACAACAGCACAAAGGACGCTCCCTCCATGCGGTAGACACGGGCGCGCTTTTCCACCGTCTCCTGCAGCATCCAGGCTGTCTCCTGCAGCAGGCGGTTGCCGTAGGAATAGCCGTGGGTGCGGTTTACCTCGGAAAGGCCGCTGATGCCCACCTGAAGGGAGACGGTGGGCTTTCCCTCGTCCATCATGGCCTTCAGATCCCTGAGATAGGCGTTTTTGTTGGGGAGAACGGTGACGGGGTCGGTGTTATCCGTCATGCTGTCGTTAAACGTAGCGCCGCCGATGAGGCTGGGCTTGCCCTCGCTGCCCCGCAGCACCGCCCCCACTGCCCGGAAGGCCACATAGCCCTGAGACACGGTGCGCACCCGGTAGGTCAGGTCATAGGTCTGCGCCCTGCCTTCCAGAAGCGCATTCATCACGTCCAGATACCGCCGCCTGTCCTCCGGGTGAATCCAATCCGACCAGTCCATGACACCGTTGGGGACATACTCTCCCGGCAGCCCGAACAGCTCCACTGCGCTGGCAGTATAGCGGGTAAAGCCCCCCTCAACGTGCATCAGAGACACAATCGACCCGCTGGAGAGCATGGTGAAAGCGTCGAATACGTCATCCAGCATCTGCTTCTGCAGTGGATCCATATTACTTATCATGTTTTCCCTCCATAGCTTCAAAATGCTTTTTCAAGCCGTGCGGTGTCAGGGGCGAATCAGCGCCCCCAGCGTCTCATAGAGACGGTCAGGATCCACCGGCTTGGTCAGGTGGGCGTTCATGCCCGCCTGCATGGAGCGCTGTACATCCTCGTCAAAGGCGTTGGCGGTCATGGCGATAATGGGCACGGTTTTGGCATCCGGACGGCTCAGGGCACGGATGGCGGCGGTGGCGCCCAGCCCGTCCAGCACAGGCATACGCACATCCATCAAGACAGCGTCGTAGTAGTCCTGCTCACTCTGGGCGAACAGCTCCACGGCCCGCTGGCCGTTCTCTGCATGATCCGCCTTCACGTCCACCATGTCCAGCAGATCCATCATGATCTCCGCATTAATCATCATATCCTCCGCCAGCAGCACCCGCCGTCCGGCGAGGTCGGCGCTCTCTTGCTCCTCCTGCACGGACTGACGGCTGGACATGGCCTGCTGGAAGGCGGAGAGCACATTGGCGGCAAACAGGGGCTTTGCCATAAAGCCGTCCACCCCGGCAAGCCTGGCCTCCTCCTCGATCTCGTCCCAGTGGTAGGCGGTGAGGACGATGACGGCGGACTCGGAGCCTGCAATGCGGCGAATCTC
>CAJOOV010000280.1 GCA_905236265.1 uncultured Oscillospiraceae bacterium
ATGGGGACGAGCCCCTGCGCTCCATGACCAGCTACCAGCACAACAGCAGATTCAATGGATATGAGATCACAAAGGGCGTGGATGTCTCCAAGTGGAACAATATCACGGATTGGGAGCGGGCGAAGAGGGCAGGCGTTGATTTTGCAATCATCCGCTGCGGCAACCGCTTCTCGGATGACGGCAGTCTGGGCAGCGATGTCCTCTTTGACCGCAATATGAGAGATGCCCAGAAGGCGGGCGTGAAAACAGGCGTCTATTTCTTCTCTCAGGCTGTCTCTGAGCGGGAGGCAGTTGAGGAGGCAAATTATACGCTCAAGCTGGTGAAGGGCTATACCTTCCCGCTGCCCATTGTCTTTGACTATGAGTACTACGAGAACGGACGCCTGACACGGGCACGCCTCAGCCAGAGCGAGCGGACGAACATCTGTAAGGCGTTTTGCAAGACCATTGAGGATGCAGGCTATCCCGCCATGGTCTATGCCAACCGTGATATGCTCACCAACGATATGTACGGTGAGGAGCTGGTGAAGGCTGGGTACGAGGTCTGGCTTGCGGAGTGGAACACCAACCCCAAATATACCGGCACCTATACCTATTGGCAGTATTCTGACTCGGGATACTACAACGGCTTTGACCATAAGGTGGATGTAAACTTCCGCTACCGCCTGCCGGATGCCAAGATCACCCGCATCAACTCCATGGCCTCCGGTGTCCGCATTGAATGGGGCAAGGTAAGTCCTGCCAAGGGGTACAGGGTATACCGCAAGGTGTCCGGAAATGACTGGAAGCTGCTGGGCACAGTGACGGGGAACACGAACCTTTTCTACATTGACAAGACAGTGACTGACGGGGGAAAGTACACCTATGCCGTCCAGCCCTATGACGGGTACATTGACGGCGAATATGAAAACAGCGCCTCTGCCGTCACCTATCACAAAATGACGGCGCTGGATACCGCTACCGCTGTCAACAACGGTATCCGTCTGCACTGGACAAACAGCGGTGCCTATGACAGCTATATCCTCTATCGCAGAGCCAAGGGAACCAAGCCGTGGACGAAGCTTGCAACCGTAAAGGGCAGTGAGAAAACCTATCTGGATACCAGCAGGTTCCAGTCCGGGTCAGCGTGGAACTACACCATTGTGGGCGTCAAAAACGGCAAGCGGGATACCTATGACCCCTACGGGATTGATACACTCTGGCTGGCAGTGCCAAAGCTGACCGGTATCAGTCCAGAAACAACGGGCATTCAGGTACAGTGGGGCAAGGTGAACGGCGCTGCACTGTACAGGATCTACCGTCGCAGCGGGAACGAGGCGTGGAAGGCAGTAGGAAATGCCAAGACACTGAGCTTCATGGATAAAACTGCTGTTAGCGGAAGGGAATACACCTATACGGTTCGAGCCTTCAGCGGCTCCTATTACGGCGGTTATGATGCAGCCGGTATGAAGGGAATGTATCTTGCCACGCCGAAGCTCAGCTTTGTCTCGTCCCAGAACGGCGGAAAGCAGATTGCGCTGGCATGGACTGCTGTGACGGGAGCGAGCAAGTACAGAATTTATCGCAAGAGCTCCGAAAAAGGGAGCTGGCAGCTTATTTCGTGGACGAAGAATACCAACTATGTGGATTCCAACGTCTCCAAGGGCGGAACCTACCTCTACACGGTGCGGGCTATGACCAACTACGGCGATCAGGCCATATTGAGCGGTTTCCAGAGCGGTGTTTCTGCGACCTGGCTGGACATCCCTGTACTCACCCCGGTCAATAACAGTGTGAACAGCATTCAGGTCAATTGGAAGAAGGTTTCCGGCGCCAAGCAGTATGACGTATATCGCAAGACCGCTGGAACAGGCTGGAAAAAGCTGGCCACAGTGAAAAACGCAGTCTTCTATCTGGACAAAAAACCGGTGATCGGGACGGTCAACTACTATACGGTTCGTGCAGTGTCCGGCAAGATAGTGAGCGGGTTCGAGGTTGCCGGCAGCGCAGGCATCTGCATGGCGGCTCCTGCGTTGAAAACACCGGTTCAGTGCGCAAAGGGGATTCAGTTGAGCTGGAGCGGTGTTTCCGGTGCGCAGCGCTACCGTATCTTCCGCAAAAGCGCCTCCAATGAGAGCTGGACGGGCATAGGTTGGTCTAATACTACCAGCTTTGTGGATAGCACTGCCACAGACGGGAAGAACTATATCTATACCGTGCGGGCGTTTGCGTCCGTGCGGGGACGTGGGGTCTATAGCAGATTCCTTGCCTCTGGTGTTTCTATCTTTAAGCTGGCTCAGCCTGCCCTTCTTACTGCGGACTGGACAGAGGAGGGCGTTCAGGTTGTCTGGGGCGCTGTTGCCAGAGCGCAGGAGTATCGGGTCTACCGGAGAACCGATACCGGCACATGGAGCATGGCAGCGGTTGTGAGCGATGGCTGTTCCTATCTTGACAGGGATGCTGAGCGTGACACGGTGTATTACTATACCGTTCGGGCGGTGTGGGGTACAAATGTGAGCTGGTATGACGCAGCGGCGATTTCTCCGGGACTTCCTGCGACACCAGAGCCGCCCACGGAAGAGCCCTCTGAGCCGTCAGAGCAGCCCAGCGGGGAGCCTGTCTCCGAGCCGTCGGAGCAGCCCAGCAGAGAGCCTGCCTCTGAACCGTCACAGGAGCCTGTGGAGCAAACCGGCGGGGAATAAAGCATCAACCCTGAACCACTGACAAACAAAACAATCACGATCCGGTAACAGAAAACCGCCTCCCAGCATAGCCTGAACTAACAGGTGTTGCAGGGGAGGCGGTTATTTTGCTGCATCGACGAAGCACGCGGGGGATTTGCGCCATCTCCCTTGGAGTGGGAATCCTGCTTGCGCAAGTGCTTCCTGTACATGTGATTATATTCTGCGCAGGAGTTTCCCTGATTATTCTGGGCTTCACATGGATGAAGCGCTGCTGATCCGGTAAGGAGGAAATGATATGAAAATAGTGATTGTCCGGTCGCCGAAAATGCTGGTGGGGCTGTTGAAGCTGATTTTCCATGTCTGACCCGTCTGCTTTGTCATAAGACAGGCCGCAGGCACATACTCTCTTTTAGAACCATGCCCGGCCACATCGGGCGAGAAGGAGAGGATGCCCCTTGGAATGCAATCAAGTGAGAGATGAGATTCGTTATTATGCCCTGACACAGAACAAAACCTGCACCAGAGAGGAGACGATGGAGAGCATTGTCCCGGATGCGTGTCCGGACATTGCCCGCATTCTGGATACCTGCGGAACCTGCCGCCTGATGCGGCGGGAGCTGACCGACACCGGGGTTCTGCTCTCCGGTACGATACGGATGACTGCGCTCTATATCCCGGAAGGGGAGCAGGGAGTGTGCCGTCTGGAAAGTGAGATTCCCTTTCAGCACCTGCACGAATGCCAGCAGCCGGACTCCGGCTCCCGGCTGCTGGCCAGAGTGTGGGTCTCTGCGGCGGAAACCAGAGCAGTCAACCCCAGAAAGGTGCTGTTCCGGGTGGATATGACGGAGCAGTTCCGCATTCTGTCGCCTCAAACGCTGACGATTTGCACGGGGGTAGATGTGCCGGAGGAGTATGGTGTTCAGCAGAAGCTCACCAGAGCGCAGACCGCTGTCACGGTTGAGACGGCGGAAAAGGCCTTTACCCTGAACGATGAATTCAGCCTGAATACCGGCCGCCGGGAGGGCTGCACTCTGCTGCGTGTACTGCCCGGCGTACAGTGCAGCGATGCCCGGCGGATTGGCGGAAAGCTGGTGATTAAGGGGGTGCTCACGGCAAATCTCCTGCTGTGCAGTGAGGAAGGACAACTCTTTTCTCTGGATGCGGAGCTGCCCTTCTCCCAGATGCTGGATGCTCCCGAGAACGAGGGCGAGCCGGACGTTCAGATTGACCTTCAGGTGATGGATCTGCAATGCGGGGAGCTCTCTGCTGACGGACGTTCTCTGCCTGCCACTGCGCAGGTGTTTGCCTGCGCTGTATATGAGCAGACGCTCCCGCTGACGGTGCTGGGAGACCTGTTCAGCACAAAGTACCCCACGCAGCTTCAGTGGGAAAATCTGCCCATCCTCCGAAGCACCACACAGACAGAGCGCCTGACGCTGCGGGAACAGATCGAAATCACAGATCAGCTTCAGGCAGTCTGCGGCTGTCATACGGAGTTTGGAGCCGTGTCCGTCCTCAGGGAGGGTGAGCAGGTTCGACTCTGCGTCAACGCCCTTGTCAGCGTGCTCTATCAGACGGAGGGCGGTTCCCTGAACTGTGTGCAGCATCCCTGTAGTGTAGAAACCCGGATTTCCGATGGCAGTACGGATACGCTTCTGACAGACTGCGAGCTGAGGCAGATTGAGGTGCTGCTGTCCGCCTCCGGCATGGAGCTGCGTGGCAGCCTTGAGCTGTGCCTGCATCTGATGCACAATGAGAGCCTGAAAGCGGTACATTCCGCCGAGCTTACGCCGGAGAACCCCATTGAGGCGAGTGGACAGCCTTCTGTGGTGCTCTTTCGCCCCGACGGCGGGGAGACAGTGTGGGATATTGCAAAACGGTATCATACCACCTGTCAGGACATTCTCAGCGCCAACGATCTGACGGAAGAGCAGACGGTGGAAGGGCAGATGCTGCTCGTGCCCCACAACCGGTAAAGGAGGGATATAGATGAATCAGGCGAAGCTCTATGAGGAAATTGCACGCAGGACAGACGGCGACATCTATATCGGCGTGGTTGGACCGGTGCGGACGGGAAAATCCACCTTTATCAAGCGGCTGATGGAAACTCTGGTCATTCCCAACATTGAAAATGTGTACAAGCGGGAGCGGGCGAGAGATGAGCTGCCCCAGTCCGGCAGCGGGCGTACCATTATGACGGCAGAGCCTAAATTCGTACCGGAGGAGGCTGCTCAGGTACAGCTGGAGGGCGGCGTCAGCTTTTCCGTGCGGCTGATTGATTCGGTGGGATACCTGATCGACGGTGCTGTGGGGCAGACAGAGAATGATGCACCCAGAATGGTGACGACGCCATGGTTTGACCATGAGGTGTCCATGGCAGAGGCGGCGGAGCTGGGCACCAGAAAGGTGATTGCGGAGCATTCTACCATCGGCATTGTCATTACCACCGACGGTTCCATCACCGATATTCCCAGAGAGGACTATCTGCAGGCAGAGGCAAGGGTAATCGGAGAGCTGAAGGAGCTGAACAAGCCCTTTCTGGTGCTGGTCAACGCACAGGAACCCCAATCGGAGCAGGCGAAGGCTGTGGCGGAGGAGATTGAAAAAACCTATCAGGTCACAACCCTCACTGTAAACTGTCTGGAGCTTCAGGAGCAGGATGTCTCATCCATCCTGCAGTCTGTGCTCTATGAGTTTCCGCTGCGGGAGCTGGAGCTGTACCTGCCCTCGTGGGTAGATGCTCTGGACTACACCCACGCCATCAAAGCGGAGCTGTATAACGCCATTCGCTTGGCGGGGAGCAAAATCTGTCAGGTAC
Organism: uncultured Oscillospiraceae bacterium; assembly: GCA_905236265.1. Lineage (GTDB taxonomy): Bacteria > Bacillota > Clostridia > Oscillospirales > Oscillospiraceae > Onthomonas. Next base: position 5,482 of record CAJOOV010000280.1, read on the forward strand.
GGCAGCTAGACGCCTGCCTTGAGCAGCTGCGTTCGTGTGAAGCGGTGAGCCGCTGTGAACTGACGGGAATGGATTTGGGCAGGGGAGTGGCGCAGGCATCTGTGGAGGTGCCCAGAGGGCTGTTTTACGAGACCCTCAGCGCCCAGTCAGGTCTGAGTGTCAAGGACGACGGGGATCTGATGACGCTGCTCACCCAGCTCTCCCAGGTGAAGCAGTCCTATGACAAAGTGAGTGCCGCACTGGAACAGGTTCGGGAGACCGGCTATGGCATCGTGGTGCCCTCCATTGATGATCTGACGCTGGAGGAGCCGGAAATCATGCGGCAGGGGGGACGCTACGGGGTCAAGCTCCGGGCAAGTGCGCCGTCTATCCATATGATCCGTGCAGATATTGAGACGGTGTTGTCTCCCATTGTGGGCAGTGAGAAACAGAGTGAGGAGATGATCCACTATCTGCTTCAGGAGTTTGAAGGGGATACTAAGAGAATCTGGGAGTCCAATATCTTCGGAAAGAGCTTTCATGCTCTGGTCAATGAAGACCTGCAGGCAAAGCTGAACCGTATGCCGGAGGACGCCAGAGCAAAGCTGCGGGAAACGCTGGAACGAATCATCAACGAGGGAACCGGCGGTCTGATCTGTATTATTCTATGACGAACCGCCCGGCACAGCTCCTGATTGTGCCGGGCGGTTTCATCACAGTGCTATTGTTAAAGAAATAACAATCATGTCTCCGGCTCCTTGTGCCGCTTGGGGAGATGGGAGAGGGGGTTCAGGGCGGCGGCGTCAGCCAGATTCTCGCTGCTGACATGGGTGTAAATCTGGGTGGTGTTGAGATGGTCGTGGCCGAGCACCTCCTGCAGGGTGCGCACGTCTACGCCGCTTTGCAGCATCAATGTGGCGGCAGTGTGGCGCAGCTTGTGGGAGGAATACAGGGAGGCATCCAGACCGGCAGCCTTCAGCGTGTTTTTTACCATGAGGTGAACAGCGCTTTTGGAAATGCGCTTTCGCTGGTTGCTGACAAACAGAGCTTCCGGCTCGATCAGGGTCATGGCATTGCGCACGGTCAAATAGTCGTCCAGAGCGTCGATGCAGCTGTCG
>CAJOOV010000281.1 GCA_905236265.1 uncultured Oscillospiraceae bacterium
CACTCCATCACCCGTCCGGATGAGCCTTATGACTTCCGCTATCGGACGCTTGCCCTCTGTGATGGGGTGGATACCAAAGACTATTTGTCTCCGGACAGTTTCTCCTTCGCCGGGAAAAATACCTTTTCCTTCGGGCAGCAATACGGTCAGGTGCTGGTGGCAAAGGAATATGACAGCAATCTGACGGACAAGGCGCTGGAAACCCTTTCCACGCTGGATATGGAGATGTTGGTTACCGTTCACATCCATATCATGGAGCAGTCGGAGGCTGTGAATATGGTGCAGCAGAAGATTGCGTTTATGGAAAGTGAAATGGCCGCTGCTTCCCAGAAATCCGTCCAAAAGGCGATTGACCCAAAGCTGGCTATGTCCTTTGAGTTCAAGCGCCGGTATCAGGAGGCTGTAGGTCTGCTGAACGATTTGCAGTCCATGGATCAGAAGCTGTTCAAGGTGACCTTCCTCTGCTACACATGGGCAGACACTCCAGAGGCGCTTTCTGACAAAACGGCTGAGATCAGGCGCACCGCAAGAGGCAAGGGAATTACGCTCATGCCGCTGGACTACCAGCAGGAGGCAGGCTTCAACTCCACATTGCCCATTGGAAAAAACTATGTCCCCATTGAGCGGTCTTTGCCCACAGCCAGTGCAGCAATCCTCATTCCCTTTACCAATCAGGAACTGATGCAGCCGGGCGGCATCAGCTACGGTATCAACACCAACTCCGGCAACCTGATTTTGTTTGACAGAACCACCATGGCCTCCGGCAACGGCATGATTCTGGGCGTCACCGGCGGTGGTAAATCCTTTGCCGCCAAGCAGGAGATGATTAACGTCCTTTTGCGTGACCCGGATGCACAGATCTTCGTCATAGATCCGGAACGTGAGTATGCAGCCCTCACAAAAGCAGTGGGCGGCAGCTACATCCACATCTCTCCCGGCTCTGCGGAGCACCTGAATCCCATGGATATTTCCGCCGCCTACGGTGATGACGAAGATCCCACCAAGCTGAAATCCAGCTTTATCACGTCGCTCTGCTCTACCCTTGTCCACGGATACCTCACGCCCCAGCAGAAGTCCCTGATTGACAGAGCATGTCTGGCGTGCTTCCGCAAGTATTTTGCGGCAGTCGGCAAACATGAGCTGCCCACACTGAAGACGTTCTACGAAATCCTCAAGTCGTTCCCCGAACAGGAGGCAATGGATATTGCCCTTGCACTGGAAACCTACATTGAAGGCTCTTTGTCTGCATTTGCCAGTACCACTAACGTAGAAACAGACGCCCGTATGGTGGTTTATGACATTCGGGATCTGGGCAACGAGCTGAAAACGCTGGGTATGTTGGTGGTATTAGACCAGATCTGGAACGCTCTCACCCGGAACCGGGACGAGCGTAAGCGCACCTATGTCCTTGATTCCGGTCATATCGGCACCCGGCATGTGGGCATTGTGGTGGGCTGTGACGGCTCTACCATTGAATACATCGACGGCAACAATGGCGGACGGGTGTGCAGAAGCCATGTGTCCGTGAATCATTCCAATATCTTAGGCTTTGGGACTCCGTTCAGCGGTCAATATTAGGAGGTTTATATGGCAACTTCAAAAGTGGAGCGCCGCAACACTCTTCAGGAGAGTATTACAGCAGCAGAAAAGCGGATTGCAGCAGAGGAACAGAAAATCGCCGCTTCCCGGCAGCGTATCACACGGGAACGCAAGCGCATCCGGGACTGGAATGAGCAAATCCTTAAAAGCGAAGAGGCACTTTTGGCAGAACACTACCGAAAAAGCAAGCTGACTCTGGATGACGCCCTCGCCGCCCTGGATCTCTCTATGGATACCGCTGCGCAAACCGGCAAGCGCACAGTCCAGATGCCAAAGGAGCCTGTACGATGATTCTGCTGATTGCCGAGAAGCCCAGTGTGGCACGGGACATCGCCGCCGTGATCGGCGCAGACCAGAAGCGCACAGGCTACCGGGAGGGCAACGGCTCTCTGGTGAGCTGGTGCATCGGCCATTTGGTGGACTCCGTTCCGCCGGAGGCATATGACCCGGCGCTGAAAAAGTGGTCGCTGGACACCCTGCCCATTCTCCCAGACCCGTTTCGCACCATGGTGATACCTGACACCAAGTCCCAGTTTGACTGTCTGGCGGAGCTGATGCGCCGCTCTGACGTGGACAGCCGTTTGAAGCAGCTCTTGAGCTGACGGTGGAAAACGGGCAGGCAAAGGTAATCTTCCGGTTTCCGGCGAAGAAGGGAGGACAGAAATGAAGAAAAAGCTGCCAAAAGAGGGAGTCATTATCGCAGTGGGCTTGTTGCTGTTCGTGTCGATCTCCCTGATACTCAACCTGATCTCCGGGCACTTGTTTGACGCTGCGGATACAGCTCTTTCAAAGTCTGAGACATCCTTCGGCGTTGAGCCTGAAGCAGGGGAGAATACCGCCTCCCTGTATGAGCAGGGAGAACAGGAG
>CAJOOV010000282.1 GCA_905236265.1 uncultured Oscillospiraceae bacterium
CGGTGTCCAGCCCCTCGTCCAGCTCCAAAACCAGCCGGTCAACGCAGGCAGTTTCCGCCGCCTGCATGATCTCCTCGTCGCTGGCGTTGTCGGTAAACATGGCAAAATTCTCCCGGAGGGTGCCGGAGAACAGGGTGTTTCCCTGAGGTACATAGGCAAACAGGGGCCTTGTCCGGCGGGAGGCGGTCTCCTCCTGCCCCCGGAAACGAAACAGCACCCTTCCCTCCTCCGGGCGGTAGATGCCCAGCAGCAGTTGAAACAACGTGCTCTTCCCCCCGCCTGAGATGCCGGTGAGGGCGGCAAAATCGCCGGGGCGTATCACGGCGCTGGCCTGCTCCAGCACATTTCCGCTCTCTCTGCCATAGGAGAAGGTCACATTGTCCAGCCGTATCTCCTCCAGACCGGCATACATCTCCCCGCCGCCGGCACCCGTCAGCGCCTCCTCGTCCGGGAGATCCAGCAGCTCCTTCAGCTGCTCGGCGGAGGTGACAGTCACCAGCGCACGCCCTGCCACGTCAGCCGCCTCGCTGATGGGGGACTGAATCTCGCCCACCAGACGGATGATCGCCGCAAGGGAGCCATAGGTGAGCACGCCCTGATAAATGCTCCATCCGCCCCACAGCATACAAAACAGCCATGAGAACTGAAAGACCAGTCCCAGAGAGGCATTCACCTTTGCGGTGAAAAGGCTCTGCTCCATCACTACGGAATAGTATTGCTCCTGATACCGGGAGAGCTGGTCGGTCATGCGCCGCTCTGAGCCGCTGGCCTTCACCAGCCGGAGATTCTGAAGGGTCTCCTGCAGGCTGGATTGGAGCTTTCCCTCCATACGCCGCACCGAGCGCTGTCTCCGCTTCATGGGGCTGCGCAGCACCGCCACCAGCCATGCGCCCAACACGCCCCCGGCCACCAGCACAAAGGCAAAGCGCCAGTCCATGGAGATGAGGATCGCCGCTGCGCCGAAAAAGCCCACCGCCATGGAGACCAGCTTGGGCACGATCTCCATGATGCCTGCCTTCACGTTGTTCACGTCCCCCTGCAGCCGGGTCACAAGCTCGCCGCTGTGGTAGCCCTCCAGCCCGGCATACTGCTTTTGCAGCACCTGAGACAGTGCCTGCACCCGCAGTCTGTTGAGCAGCCTTGCCTCCGTGCGCCGTTTCAGCAGCTTGTGGCAAAACGCTGCGGCCAGCGCCAGCGCTGCCAGCGCCAGAAGCGTAAGCCCGTACCGGCGCAGCGCCGGAAGGCTCCTGCCGGTGGCAGCGTCGATGAGGCTTCGGGTTGCCAGTGTGATGCCCAGAGAACACCCCTCCTCAGCGGCGTTCAGCAGGCACAGCACCGCCAGAGGCAGGCGGGCGGATGCAGACCACCGCCAGAGATCCCCCAGTGCGGGGCTGGCAAATAATTGTTTCAGCTTCCCATTCAGCATGGCTTCGTCCTCTGTCACGGTGTACTCTGCGTTCTCTTTGGGAGAAAGACCCTTTCTACAAAAGACAGCACAGAGGAAGATGCCGCAGGAGGGGTGACCCCCTCCTTTGGCATTGGTCTTAGTCAGGCAGATCTTTGGCCAGAGATCTACTCGCCGTCAGTCGTCCCAGCCCTTGAATACGGAAACACATCCGCCGGGTGTGCCCCTGACTTTTGTCCAAATCTCGTCACATTCCGGAGCGTGCTCACTGGCCGCCACGACCTGCTGACGATAGTTGAAGCTGACCTTCTCCGCATAGGGAGCGGTATATTCCTTCTTCATTCTGGTGCCTCCTTTCCTCTGGTGTCATTATGTTCAGCCCCGGAGGGGCGAAACATCCTCAGGCAGGCGGTTGATTCCCTCTGCCACCATCCGCCTGATTCGCTGGCAGTAATAGGGGTTGCAATGCGCCGCAGAGCCGTTTTGCTCATGGGCGGCGGGGCAGCTCACGCAGATGTCAGCGTAGGCGCAGCCATCGCACTCGGCAGGGATGAGATACGCCTGCGCCTGATGGCGGATGGAGTCCCACGCCGGGGCGAATCCGGTTTTCAAAGGCTCTGCATGGATAGAGCGCAGATTTGTACAGGCGAACATGGTTCCCATCCAGTTGATCTCAAACATCCCGTTGCCTGCAGCGCAGCGAATCCCCCGTCTGGGTTCCCCGGCTGCGCCGGGCATAGGCAGGTCACATTCCTGCACCGGAACCACCTCCACACCGCGAAACGCCCGGTGGCGCTTATACAGGTGGAGATACACCTCGGGGGAGGCGTCCAGACTCTGCCCGGAGCGCCCGGTGTTCTCCCGGGGGTCAAAGATGCCCGTATTGATGGAGTAGGACAGACCGCTCTCCTGGGCCAGCGTGAGCAGCGCATCCGCATCCTCCTCCATGAACCTGCTGGGGGTGATGGCAAGGGTGATGGGCAGCTCTGCGGCATCGGCAAGGCGGATATGCTCCCAGACCTGCCGGAACATCCGCCTGCCTGTGACCCGCTGGTAGGCGTCCTCATCGCTGCCGTAGAGGGTCACCTGAATCTCGCAGGGAGGGTGCTTTCGGAAGAAGTCGATCCGGCTGCTGTCCAACAGAACGCCGTTGGTCAGAACCATGATCTCCACTCCTCTGCTTTGCAGGTAAAGATACAGCTCCTGAAAGCCGGGATAGGTCAGGCACTCCCCCCCGGTCAGGCGCGCCTTGCGCATTCCTGCGTCAACGGCCTGCGCCATGAGGGAC
>CAJOOV010000283.1 GCA_905236265.1 uncultured Oscillospiraceae bacterium
ATCAGCTCGCTGACACGGATGCCCGTGGCGTAGAGCACCTCCAGCATGGCATGATCCCGGTAGCCCTTGGCGTCCACGCACTGGGGCTGCTCCAACAGCTTCTCCACCTCTTTACTGGTGAGGATTTTGGGCAGCTTGCGCTCCACCTTGGCCGCACGAAGCCCCTGCGCCGGGTTGTCCATGCGGTAGCCGCTGTCAATCATCCAGTTGAACAGGCACTTTAAAGAGGCCACGACACGGGTCACTGTGGCGGCGGACTTCCCCGCACCGGAGAGCCAGAGGATATAGCCCTGCAGCTCCTCACGGGTAACGCTGACAAGATCCACATGGCGGACATTCAGATAGATCATCAGCTGGTTCACGTCACGAAGGTAGGAGCTGACCGTATTCGCCGAGGAACGTTTTTCAGTTGTCAGATAGTTTCTAAACTCGTTTTCCACTCGCATAGCTCATGCCTTCTTGTCCCGTCTGTCTTGCAGACAATCTATAAGCCCGCCCCCAGCCGGGCGAGCAGCCAGCTCACCAGCCACCGGCAGGCAGCGCTCCCCCCAAGGGCAAGCGTCCCCATGGAAATCCAGAGGAAGAAAAAGTCCGGCCAAGTGCCTCTTCCCGTCCGCTCTCCCGCCAGAATGCCTCTGGCCACCGTCCAGCCGGAGGAGCAAACCGCCACCAGCGCAGCCAGCAGGGGCAGCCTGCCTGCCCCAATCCACAGGCACGCCAGCTTCAGGCCGGGATAGCCCCATGTGCGCACCATGACCGACGCTGCGCAGCCCGTGGAGAAGCCCTGTACAAACATCAGCAGGGGCAGCCCTGCCACGCCGAGGGCGCTGAAGCCCAGAATCCCGGACAGGAGCAGCATCTGCACCGGGGTCATCAGCCATTCCCACCCGGCACTGCCTGACAGGGTGCGGAAATCCGCCGCCTGCGCCACGGACTGCCAGCCTGCGCCGTGAATCCCGGCTGTGAAATGCCCCGCCGCAGCCCCCAGCAGAAAGCTGCCGGAGATCAGCAGCAGCGCCGTACCGTCCCCGGCGGAGGAGACGGTCAGAACATGTACCCGGCTGTTTCCTTTTCTCATGTACTCACCTCACCCCATCCTATGAGGGGGCGGGCGGTGTTATGCCTGATTGTCCGGCTGCTCCGTGCCCAGCTCCTGCGCCCGGCGGACGCAGCGGGCGAACGCCTGCTGCATCATGGCATCGAAGTCCCACTCGTCAAAGGCGGTGAGCGCCGCCAGCGTGGTGCCTCCGGGGGAGCAGACCTGCGCCTCCAGCTCTGCGGCGGTCTTGCCGCTTTGCTGCAGCATCAGGGCGGCGCCCTCCATGGTCTTTGCCGCAAGGCGCAGCGCTGTGCCCTCGTCAAGGCCGGAGTCGGCGGCGGCACGCACCATGCAGCGCACCATGCGGAAGAAGAAGGCGGGGCTGGAGCCGTTGACGGGAATCATGCGGTTCATCTCCTCCGGCTTCACCGGCTCCACCAGTCCGGCGCAGGCGAACAGGTCATGGACGAAGCGGTAGAGCGCATCCGGTACATCCCCCTGCTCCGTCATGGCGCAGGCGCCGCAGCCCAGCGTGAGAGGGGTGTTGGGCATGACGCAGACCACCCAAGCGCCCTTCAGCCGCTGGCACAGGGAGCGGTAGGACACGCCTGCGGCGATGGAGACGACGCACTTGCCCGAAGCAAGGTCAGCGATCTCCTCCAAAACGCCCCCCAAACACTGGGGCTTCACCGCAAGGAGAATCACGTCCCCGTGCTCCGCCGCCTCCCGGTTGGATGTGGTGGTGTTTACCCCCATATCACCAAATGGAGACAGCTTGTCCTCATGGGGATTGGAAAGCCAGACCTGTGCCGGTGACATAATATTTTGACGAAAAGCACCCCGTAAAATGGCTTTTCCCATCGTTCCGGCACCGATTACTGCCAATCTGATTCCTTCCATACTGCCCCTCCCCGGCGGAAAAGAACGCAATTCGTCCTGTATTTTTCCTTGTTTGCATATACTATACCATTTTCCCGCCTGTTTGTGCAATAGTTTCTGATGGATTCTTCCATTTTTCTCCATTATGCACAAATATTATGTCTACTATATTATGTAACCCTGGTAAACCAAGGGGCTTTCTTCCGGGGCAGGGCAACCAAATATTGCGGTTTTTCTTATCGTTTTAACAAAATACAGCCCGAATCCGGTTTTTCCCCGGATTCGGGCTGTTGTGAGAAATCGTTATGGAATTGTGGGTGTTTTGCCGGGTTTTCGTCAATCTGCCATACCGGAACGGATGGCCTTCATGGCAATGGCGCACTCAAGGCGCTTGCGCTCCAGCTCGCAGGCGACATAAGCAGGCTCCGCCAGATCGCCGTTGACGTTGTACCCCCCTGCTGCGCAGCCGCCGGAGCAGTAGAACTTTGCCCAGCACTCCTGACAGGCGGGCTTGGTATAGATGTTCAGGGCGTTGAAGCGGTCAGCCATGTCCTGATCGAAGGTATCCTCATGGACGTTGCCCATGAGAAACGCCTCGTTGCCCACGAACTGGTGGCAAGGGTAGATGTCCCCCTCCGGGGTGATGGCCACATATTCGCTGCCTGCGCCGCAGCCCCGCATCCGCTTTACCACGCAGGGACCCTGGGCAAGGTCAACGAAGAAGTGGAAGAAGTTCACGTCGGGGCGCTGCAGCAGCGCCTCTGCCAGCTTCTCATACTCCGCCTTCGCACGGGGCAGCTCCGCCTCCGTAATGGCAAAGGGGTCTCCCGGCTTGCCCGTGGCAGGCTCTACGGAGACGTTTTTGAAGCCCAGCTCGTCCGCCGTATGGAGTACGTCTGCGGCAAAGTCGGGGTGGAGCTTGGTGTAGGTGCCCCGGACGTAGTATTCCTTATCCCCTCTGCCCTCCACCAGCTTTCGGTATTTGGGGACAATGACATCATAGGAGCCAAAGCCGCCGGCTGTGGGTCTGTGGTCATCGTTGACCTCCTTGCGCCCGTCCAGAGAGAGGACGCAGTTTTTCATCTCCCGGTTGATGTAGTCAATCTTGTCGTCGCTGAGGAGCATTCCGTTGGTGGTGATGGTGAAGCGGAAGTTCTTCCCGGCGGAGCGTTCGATGCTCCGGGCGTATTCCACCGTTTTCTGTACGGTGTCCCATGCCATGAGGGGCTCGCCGCCGAAGAAGTCCACCTCGATGTTCCGGCGCTTGCCTGAGCGGCGAACCACAAAGTCAATCGCCGCCTTCGCCGTCTCAAAGGGCATGATCTTCCGGCCTGTGCCAAAATCCCCCGTGGAGGCGAAGCAGTATTTACACCTGAGGTTGCAGTCATGGGCTACATTGAGGCACAAAGCCTTCACCGGGGCGTCTTTCACATTCGCCCACTCCGGGTCGATGTAGTCGGAGGGGGCGAAGAGCAGTCCCTGCTTTTCCAGCTCCTGAAGCTCCTGCCACACCTCGTCGATCTCACTGTCGGAATAGCTCAGGCGGTCACGCACACGCTGGGGGCAGGTCTCCGGCAGGTGGTCGTACATCTCAACAGGACGCAGCACGTCATAGGTCATCTGATCCAGCACATGGACAGCGCCGCTGTTCACATCCAGCGCAATCGGGCACCCCAGTGCCGTAAAGGTATGTACCATGGGAAAATCTCCTTTGTATGAGCGTCCTGAGGACGTCTTTCTGTGATAGCAGAATGGACACATCGGAAGACCCAATGTGTCCATTACTCAGTGAAGGTTTCCTGAAAAGGATCACTTCTGCTGCTCACACTGCTGGTTGGCAACAGTGCAGGAAGTCTTGCAGGCGGACTGGCAGGAAGTCTGGCACTCGCCACAGCCACCGCCGCATGCGCTCTGCTTCAGCGTAGCGCCGTTCAGTGTCTTGATGTGTTTCACGGGTATTCCCCTCCTCACAGTTTCATGGCAACAGTATACCATCTGTTTCCGATAAATTCAATCATTTTCTTCTCTTTTTCCCGCCGGAAAACAAAACTCCTGCCAGAGCGCCCCCCAGCAGGGCGGCAAAGACGGCGGAAACGGCTCTCTCCCCCGGCACAGCGGCGGGATTCAGCACCTCCGCCAGCAGGCACAGCGCCACCATCACTGCCCCGGCGGCCATCCCCACCGGGAGCGCCCTTCTGCCCACGCTTTGAACAGCAT
>CAJOOV010000284.1 GCA_905236265.1 uncultured Oscillospiraceae bacterium
CGACGAGGACATGATCCGCCTTGCCAAGCGGAAGGAGCTGTTCAGCCAGCGCTTTGGCTCCCTGTGCTATATCAGCGACGAGTATAAGGTCATTGCTTTCTACCGGAAGGGTCTGCTCTTCGCCTTCAACTTCCATCCTTCCAAGTCCTTTACCGACATCTGCATCCCCATTCCCAACTGTGCGGATTATACGGTGGAGTTCTCCACGGATGACGAGAAGTACGGTGGTCAGGGTCTGATCCGCCACATTGATTATCCCGCCATGGGCGAGCCCGGCGAGCGGTATGTAGAGCTGTATCTGCCCTCCCGTACAGCGGTTGTGCTGCGGGAAGGACGGGTGCGCAAGGAGCTGCTCCCGGCGAGAAGGAAATAAGGCTGTCCAGTTGCCCGCACCGCCTCGGCGGTGCGGGCGCTTTCTTTTGCCCCTTTCCACTTCCATTTGAGGGGAGTTTGTGCTACACTACGGGAGAATGAGTTGCCAGCAAATCGGAGCAGGAGGAATCAGAAATGGGAATTACTTTCTCATGGGCGCATCAGAGACGGAGAAAACCGGGAGAGCGCCCGTTTTGTACCGCCGTCATTGTAGCGGCAGGGACAGCCAGCCGTATGGGGGGCATCGACAAGATTATGACCAATCTGGGGGATCGCCCCGTGGTGGTGCATAGCCTTTTGGCCTTCCAGCGCTGCCCGCTGGTGGATGAAATCGTCGTAGTCACCAGTGAGGAGCGCATGACGGACGTGAATCAGCTCGTACTCCAATGGGACTGCACCAAGGTCAGCCGCATTGTGCGGGGCGGGGCGAGCCGCATGGAGTCTGTGACCATCGGCATCAGCCGGGCGGATAAGCGGGCAAGACTGATCGCCATTCATGACGGGGCAAGACCGCTGGTCTCTCAGCAGGTGCTGGAGGAGGTCATTTCCACTGCGGCAAAAACCGCCGCAGCGGCGCCGGCGGTTCCCCTGAAGGACACCATCAAGCAGGTGGACGACCACAATCGGATCTCTGCCACCGTGCCAAGGGAGAACCTGCGTGCGGTGCAGACGCCTCAGGTCTTTGACCGGGATCTCATCACCGCCGCCCTGACTAAGGCGAAAGGGGAGGGGCTTGCGCTCACCGACGACTGCGCTGCAGTGGAGGCGATGGGGATGAAGGTCACGCTGACAAAGGGCTCAGAGCGGAATATCAAACTGACTACGCCTGTTGATCTGGCGATCGGGGAGGTGCTGTTATGTCAACAGGACTGAGAATCGGACACGGCTATGATGTCCACCGGCTGACGGAAGGCAGGAAGCTGATTCTGGGCGGCGTGGAAATCCCATGGGAGCGGGGGCTTCTGGGACATTCCGACGCAGACGTATTGACCCACGCCATTATGGACGCACTGCTGGGGGCGGCGGGGCTTTGGGACATCGGCCACGCCTTCCCGGACACAGACCCGTCTCTGGAGGGGATTTCCAGCATGATTCTGCTGGAACGCACCGTAAAGCTGATTTCGGAGAAGGGGTATCAGACGGTCAATGTAGACGCTACCATCATCGCCCAGCAGCCCAAGCTGGCGCCTTATATCCCCCGGATGCGCAGGGAGATTGCCCAGCGGCTGAACATAGCGCCGGAGCTGGTGAACGTGAAGGCGACCACGGAGGAGCACTTGGGCTTCACCGGCACCGGGGAGGGCATGGCCGCACACGCTGTGGCACTTCTGGAAGGGACAAAAACAGAATAGTTCCGACGCTTCACGCTTCTTTTCTTTCCGCATATGCTGAAAGTAAAAGGAGCGTGATTCTTTTGGTCTATTACCTCATTGTGTGCCGCTCGCTGACCTTTGCCCAGCGGACGGCGGCAGCGCTGGAGCGATCGGGCATTCCCGCCCATATTCTCCGCACACCTGCCCCCATCTCCCCCAGAGGCTGCAGCCACAGCGTCAAAATCTCCCACCGCCGTCTTTCTCAGGCGCTGGTTGCCCTGAACCGGGCAGGGCTTACCCCAGGGCAGATCTATATCACCGAGGGGGACGGGAGCTTTCGGGAGGTGGAGCTGTGATTTATCTGGACAGCGCCGCCACCACGCTGCAAAAACCGGCTTCCGTGGCACAGGCAGCGGCATGGGCGCTTCGCTGCTGTGCCAGTCCGGGCAGGGGCGGCTATCCCGCCTCCCGGAGGGCGGCGGAGCTGGCGTTCCGGTGCCGGGAGCGGCTGGCATCCCTGCTGGACGTATCCGACCCGTCCCGTATCGTCTTCACCTCCAGCGCCACCCACAGCCTGAATCTGGCGATTCGCTCTCTGGTTCATCCGGGAGATCAGGTGGTCATCTCCGGCTACGAGCATAACGCCGTCACCCGGACGCTTGCATCCATTCCCGGCGTGGAGGTCAAAACGGCGGTGGGGCGGCTGTTTTCCCCTGGGGAGGATCTGGCCGCCTTTGAAGGGCTGGTAGATAAAGACACAAAGGCTGTCATCTGCACCCATGTCTCCAACGTATTCGGATATATTCTGCCCATAAAGGAGATTGCCGCCCTTTGCAGGAAGCGTCAGGTGCCGCTGATTGTGGATGCAAGCCAGTCGGCGGGTGTGCTGGATGTGACCACGGAGCGCTGGGGAGCTGCTTATGTCGCCATGCCGGGACATAAGGGGCTTTACGGGCCTCAGGGCACAGGCGTGCTGGCCTGTGGCACGGATGTCCGCCCCACGCCGCTGCTCACCGGCGGCACGGGCAGCGCATCCATCTTGCAGGAGATGCCGGAGGAGCTGCCTGACGCACTGGAAAGCGGCACCCACAATATGCCCGGTATCGCCGGACTGAATGCAGGGGTAAGCTGGGTCATGCAGCAGGGGACAGGTTCCATTCTCGCCCATGAGCGTCGACTGGAGAACAGGCTACTGCGCCGGATCGGCGTTTTGAAGGGAGTAGAGGCGTTCGCTCCTGAGAACCCGGAGGACAGAACCGGCGTGCTCTCCTTCCGTATCCGTGGAAAGGACTGCGAGGAGACGGCACAGGCTCTCTCCGACAGAGGCGTGAGCCTGCGGGCAGGTTTGCACTGTGCGCCCCTTGCCCACCGCACTGCGATGACGTTGGAAACGGGGACGGTTCGTGCCAGTATGAGCGCCTTTACTACCCCGGACGAGATAGACCGCTTTGCCCGTGTGCTGGAACAGATTGCAGGAAAATGACAGGAATGCGCTTGCCTTGATGGAGCTTTGGCGGTATAATAAATCTAAATTGGGATTTTATGCAAAAGCCTCAGGGCAGGCGTATTTTTACCGGAGTGATATGTATGCTTCAGCTTTTTACAGCCGCACAGCAAATGATACAATTGGGAGCGTTCCAGCGGGTCATCCGCTA
>CAJOOV010000285.1 GCA_905236265.1 uncultured Oscillospiraceae bacterium
ATCCGGAACCTGAGCCTTGATCTGATCTATGGCCTGCCCGGTCAGGATATGCAGCGCTGGCAGGAGACAGTGGAGCGCTCCCTTGCCCTCTCGCCGGAGCATCTGAGCTGCTACGGGCTGCAGATAGAGGAGGGCACATGGCTCTATGACCACCAGTCCGGCCTTGACATTCCTGACGACGACCAACAGGCGGATCTCTACCTCTGGACAGTGGAGCGGCTGGCGCAGGCAGGCTATAACCAGTATGAGATCTCCAACTTTGCCAGACCCGGACGGGAATCCCGGCACAATCTCCGTTACTGGCGCATGGAGGAGTATATTGGCTTCGGTCCCGGCGCACACAGTGACTTCGGAGGGCGGCGGTACAGCTTTGTCCGGGATCTGGACGCCTATATGGACGCTGTGGAGCAGGGCGGCACGCTGGTGGATGAGGATCAGGAGATCGGCGAGGCGGAGCGCTGCAACGAGTATATCATGCTCTCCCTGCGCACCTGGGAGGGCTTTGACCCGGATGCCTACAGCCGCCGCTATCACATGGACGCCCGCCCCCTCATCCGGCTGCTGGAGGGCTACCGTGACCGGGGGCTTGCGGCAAATACGCAGGGGCGCTGGCATTTCACCCCAGAGGGATTCCTGATTTCCAACACCCTGCTGGTGGAGCTGCTGGAGGAGCAGGAGCATAACAGCATAAAGAGCCTGTTGGCGCAGGGCAGGCAGTGACAAAACAAGGGCGAAATGCAGAAAACGGCATTCTGCATTTCGCCCTTGCTGCAGGGAGAGGCGGCTTCCCATCAGGGAGTATCCGTCAGGTGCTCGCTGATAATATGCTCCTTCAGCTTTTCAAAGGTGGCATGGGAGACATCGTGCTCCAGCTTGCAGGCATCCTCCGACGCCTGCTCCTCCGGTACGCCCAGAGACACCAGCCATCTGGTGAGCAGCACATGGCGCTCATAGATGGTTTCGGCAATGCTCCGCCCGGACTCTGTCAGCTCCAGCATTCCATCCCTTGCCATGTTCAGATACCCGTTGTCCCGGAGTAAGCTGACGGCACGGCTGACGCTGGGCTTGGAGTAATTCAGCTTATGAGCCACATCAATGGAGCGCACACGCCCCTTTTCCAGTTGGATCATCAGGATTGCCTCCAGATAATCTTCCGCAGATTCGTGGATTTGCATGAGAATAACTCCTTTCAGGTCAGGTGCCGGGGATTGCTCTTTGAATTAGCAATAGCTTACCACAAAATGGGGCGGCTTGCAAGAGCGAGTTAGGCAAAAATTCCCTCCGGGCAGAAGGAGCGCCTCAGACAGACAAAGCCGCCCTGAAGAGACGGAAAGGAAGCTCTTCAGGGCGTTCTTGATTGCTTGACGAAAAAGGTTCTCAGCAGATAGGCAGGCGTACAGCTCCACGCATGGCAGTAGCTGTTGACCATGACGGAGCCGTAGGGGGATCCTTTGGGGTCATCCGGGTTCCACGCCTCCCAGAAGGTGTCTGCCCCGGCATCCAGCATACTGCCCCAATAGGCCTTCATGTGCGCCAGCGCAGCATCTCGCAGCCCGGCCTGAAGCAGCGCCATGACATAGTAGTGGTGCATATAGGGGGTGACCATGGGCACATTGTCCCAAGCCTCCAAAGGCCGTGACATGATTTCCACCGCCTCCTCCGGTGTAGCCACACGGGAAAGCACCATCCAAACCTGCGTGGCAATGGCACGCTGTCCGTCCACGCAGAAGCAGCGCCCTCCGGCGTCCCAGAAGCGTTCACGGGCAGCGGCAGTGAGACGGCAGCGCTCCCGGTGCAGCAGTGCCTCCCGTGAGCCGTCGCCCCGCCGCCGGGCAAGGCATTCCCCTGCGCCCAGTGCGTCTATCAGCACGCCCTCAGCGCAGGCGAGGCGGTTCAGCCCATCTGCCCAGTCGATAAAGGCACTGTTTGCCGCCGGGGAGGTGAGAATGCCGTCCTCTCCACACAGTGCAAGGGCATAGTCCAACTGCTCCATGGCAGTGGCGTAGAGGTCATCCAGCGCCTCCCGGTCATCGGTCTGCTGCAGGTATTCTTCCAGTGCGTGGACGAAGAAGAGACTGTAATCAAACAGCCATGTGTCATCCGCCGCAGGCTCCGGTCTGGTGAACACGCAGGCACTCACCCGCCCGTCCGGGAAACGGCTCCCGGCGAAGAGGTAGAGGCACCGCTTCACCAGATTGTCGCACCGGAAGCTGACATAGTTGCTCAGCGCCTGCAGCCGGAGATCGCCCATCCAGAGGCGCTGATCCCGCTTGGGGCCGTCCTCAAAGACCTGCTGCATACAGTTGGCAAGGGTACGAAGGCTCACCTCGTCCAGACGCTTTGCCACCTCGTCCCCGCCTTTCAGGGGCGGGGCATCGGACAGGCGCACCGCTCCCACCCGGCTGCAGCGGACATCCCTGACCACAAGCCGATATTTCGGGGAGGTGTCCTCCACGGTAAGCATCAGGTAGCGGAAGGCATAAC
>CAJOOV010000286.1 GCA_905236265.1 uncultured Oscillospiraceae bacterium
CCCCTGCGCTCTGCCGCCGATTGCGGCAAGCATCGTCTTGATTCGTTCGGTGCGCAAATGCGCCGCCTCTTCCTCCTCCCAGAAGGGGAACTGCTCCCACACCTCCGGCAGATGATCCCCGGATATCACATGTCCGATCATCAGCGCATGCCGATAGGCAATCACGGAGCTGACCTGCGCCCGCCGACGCTCTCTTGTCTTTGCCGCCCGGATGGCTGCATTCAGTTCGCCAACGGTGCAGTCTTCCAGCTCGCCCAGCGCAACCCCCGCGGCAAGGGCTTCCTCTTCCAGTTCGTCCAGATCAGAAGCGGAACCGCTCAGGTCTTGGGCGGGTTCCGGGTAGGGTTTTCCTCCTGCACAGCCTCTCCCTGGCTCATAGCCTCATTGGCGCTGCGAAACGTCTCCTCCACCGCCTTGCCCAGCGCACGCTTGGCGTCGTCCGCCTGCTGGGCAGTCAGCAGACCGGAGGCGGTGGCGATGTCCATGGCAAGGCAGAAAAACCGCTCCTGCCCCGCATAGTCGCTGTCTACCAGCATGTCATAGAACTGCTCGCCGTCAGTGATGGAGTTGCCGCTGTCCGGCCAGCTCAGAGCCTCGGTGAGCAGAGCGCACATCCGCTCGCTGTCGGTGCCGGCCTGCAGGATTGTCTCCATGGTATCCTCGCCAAAACGGGATTTCAGGCTGCGCTGACCACTGATGGTCAGGCGGAGCCGATAGGTGTTCCCGTCCAGCGTGACGGGGAAATGCTTTCTTGCCATCTTGTCTCATTCCTTTCTGTTTCGCTCATACAGCAAAGCAGGAGGCTGGCTGTTTTGCCTGCCCCCTGCTATTCTTACTTCTAGCCGTTGGCTGCGGGATTGGTCACTGTCCAGTCGCTCTGGAGGGACACCACAGCCTTTGCAGACACCAGCTCATCTACCTTGCCGCCTGTCACATAGGTGCTGACGTATCCGGTAGAGGCAAACTTGGTGCCGTCCGGGAGGGAGACCTCCACCGCCACAGCGGCACCCGCCGTCTGCAGCGTCTTCACCTTCCGATAGTCGGAATCGGCTGCGGAGTTGTCAAAGAGATAGGTGATCTCGAAGTCCGCAGCGTCCTGCACGCCGGGGACGCTCTTCTTGACGGTATCCTTCATACAGGTGGCGTCCAGCGTAGAGGGCTTGCCTCCGATGTCGCTGAACTCAGTGACATAGTTCAGGGTGGATGTCCCCAGCTTCACGTCAACGCCAATGGTGCTGACACCCTGTTTCGACATGGTTCATCATTCCTTTCTGTCATTCGTTCATCAGTCCACCAGCCGAAAGCTGCGCTTGTCCACATTCCTGCCAAAGCGGAAGGTTTTGCGCCACTTCCAGCCGGGAGCACTGCTGATCTGTTCATCCTCTCCCGCATACTCCCTCCGGTAGCCAATGCCGCACACAGCGGCGTTGACCTGGGGAGTGAGGGTGCGGATGCTGTCCCTGTCCTCCGCCCAGAGATCCACCTGCACGGCGATCTGGTCGGTGACCGGGTTGCGCTCACTCTGACGGTTGGTAATGGTGGTCAGGGTGATGGTGGTGCCTTTATCCTCTTTTCTCGGCCACCGGCTGTACACCTGCGCGTCCAGCCCTGCCAGAGCGTCCCGGATCTGGGGCAGCGGGTCAAACATCTGTGTCCATTCCTGATTCATTGGAACACCTCTTCTATGGCCGCACCCAGATCTTCGGTTATGCGGTCCTCATAGGCGGTAATGGAGTTGTAGAGAAAAGCCTTTGCAGGAACGCCACGGGTATAGACGAAGCCGTTGCGCTCGCCGTTCTCTCCAGGCGCTCGGTTATCTGCGGCTTCGTCCGACCAGTAGACCCATCCATCCGGGCGGCGGGTGATACCCAGTTCCCCATCTTTGGGATGGGGGTGGGCATCTCCCACAGGTCCGGTTCCAAATTCGTGATAGATTGCGGGGAGATAATCGGTGCGTGCGCCGCCCCGTATGGTATCCCCTTCACGCTCCACAAAAGACTGGATGGAGTTTCTCAGCCGTCCGCTGGAAC
>CAJOOV010000287.1 GCA_905236265.1 uncultured Oscillospiraceae bacterium
AGTGGCAATCAACGGCGCAGGTCTGGAGGACTTTCTGGGAGATGCCGTGGCAGGAAAAAACGTGATTGACTGCGACGAGGGCATTGACCTGCTGCGCTCGGAGGATGAGCACGGGGAGGAGCATGAGGGGCAGGAACACCATCACGACGGCGCAGACCCCCATATCTGGATGGATCCCCGCGCCTACGCCCAAATGGCACGCACACTGGCACAGGGGCTGGCGGCGCTGGACGAGGGAAATGCCCGGCGGTATTTGGAGCAGGGAGAGCGTGTGGCAGAGGAGCTGGAGGCGTTCTACCTTGACCTGACGCAGAGCGAGGCGGCGCAGCAGGTGCGGGGCAGGGAGATCATCACCTTTCACGACGGCTTTGCCTATTTTGCCAATGCCTTCGGACTGCACATCGCCGCCGCCATTGAGGAGGAGGAGGGGGCGGAGGCCTCTGCGAAGGAGCTGAAGCGCACCATTCAAATCGTGGAGGAGGAGCACCTGAGCGCCGTCTTCACGGAGGTGAACGGCTCCGCTAACGCTGCCCGCATCATTGCCGGAGAGTGCGGCGTGGAGACATATCCCCTCTCTATGGTGATGAGCGGCAGCAGGGGGGACACCATCTCCGCCTATGAGCAGGCCATCACCCGGAATCTGGAAACCATTATGGAGGCATATCAATGATACCGAAACGACATCTGGACTGCCACCGGGGCTGTGACGGGCGCTGCTGTCTGCGGCTGGAGCATCTGAGCGTGCAGGCGGGCGGGGAGAGGATACTGGACGACGTGAGCTTCCACCTCCACTGCGGCGAGCTGATTGCCCTCATCGGGCCAAACGGGGCGGGAAAAAGCTCCCTGTTTAAGTCCATACTGGGGCTGATGGACTATGAGGGCAGGATCACCTTTCAGTCGGTGGAGCAGGGCACCCAGAAGCCCCGCATCGGCTATGTCCCCCAGAACCCCGGCTTTGACCCCGGCGACCCGGTGAGTGTGCTGGATCTGTTCCTCACGGCCACCACCTCCCGCCCTGCCTTTCTCCCGGTGTCCAGACGGGCGAGGGAGAAGGTGGCTGCCTGCCTGAAGCGGGTGAACGGGGAGGAGCTGATTGACCGGAGAGTGGGAACCCTCTCCGGCGGCGAGGTGCAGCGGGTGCTGCTGGCCATGGCGCTGGAGCCGGTGCCGAACCTGTTGATTCTGGATGAGCCTATGAGCGGCGTGGATATGGAGGGAGAGCAGCAGCTTTTGAATCTGCTGGATCAGATTCGGGAGGAGTATGACCTCTCCGTGCTGATCTCCACCCATGACTTCCAGACGCTGAACCGGGTGGATAAGGTGATTCTGCTGCAAAAGCGGATTCTGGCGGCGGGGGACGCACAGGTGGTGCTCCACTCGAAGGAATTTGCCCGCCTGTTCGGCTCGGGAAAGGAGGGAGGACAGTGAGCTTCTGGTACACACTGGTTGACCTGCTGCCCTTTGAGTGGGCGCAGCCGGGGAGAATGCTGTTTATGAAAAACGCCCTGCTGGCCGTTCTGGTGATTTCCCCCCTCTTCGGACTGCTGTCCACCATGGTGGTGGAAAAGCGCATGAGCTTCTTTTCCGACGCATTGGGACACTCCGCCTTTACCGGGATTGCCGCCGGAACGCTGGCAGGCTTCTCTGACCCAAGCTGGTGCGCCGTGGCGCTGGCCGTGTGCTTTGCCCTGCTGTTCACGCTCGTGAGAGAGCGCACCCGCCTTGCCAGCGACACGGTGATTGGCGTGTTCTCCTCCACGGCGGTGGCGCTGGGCATCTTTCTCTCCACACTGGGGGGGCGCAGCTTCACCAAATTCAACACCCTGCTGGTGGGAGACATCCTCTCCGTCACGCCGGGGAGAATCGGTCTTCTGGCTGTGATTCTGGCGCTGGTGATCCTGCTCTGGTGCCTGAGCCTGAACCGGCTCACCCTCTCCGCCATTCACCCCGCACTGGCACGCAGCCGGGGCATCCGTCTGTGGGCGCAGGAGGCGCTGTTCAACTGCGCTGTGGCGGTGGTGGTGACGCTGACCATGACATGGGTGGGGCTTCTGGTCATCAACTCCCTGCTGGTGCTGCCCGGAGCCGCCGCCCGGAACGTGTCTGCCAATCTCCGGCAGTATACCCTTTATTCACTGCTCACCGCCATCGGGGCGGGCATTGCCGGGCTGATGATGAGCTATTATATCGGCGCTTCGGCGGG
>CAJOOV010000288.1 GCA_905236265.1 uncultured Oscillospiraceae bacterium
ATCTTCAGCACCACGCTGGAGGACGCTGCGTCCTCAGCGGGAACGCTCTGGGGGGCATCCTCGGTGTCGTCCAGTGTCTCCTCCATGGTGTCTGCCGCCTGCTCTGCGTCGGGAGTCTCCGTCTCCGGGGTCTCGGCGGTGTCGGCGGCATCGGCGGTTTCGGCGGTGTCCTGCGCAGGGGTCTCCCGGTCGCCGCCTGTGCTGCCGCTGTCGCCGCAGGCGGCCAGAGACAGGCACAGGGCAAGGGCAAGTGCCAGTGCAAAAATCTTCTTCATGTTCATTTCCTCCTCAGAAACAATTCTATTTCAGCGTCTATCGACGGTGAAAACCCTTGAAATGCCGGAATCAGCGAAGGCGCTTGTCCACGCTCTGGGCAATGCGGCTGAATACGCTCTGGATCACCTGCACCAGCGCAATCAGCAGCACCACCGTCACCAGCAGCATGGACGCCACCCGGCGGTTATAGCCGTAGCGGATGGCAAGGTCGCCCAATCCCCCTGCGCCCACCGCCCCGGCAATGGCGGTATAGGCGAGAATGGTGATAACGGAGATGGAGCCGCCCAGAATCAGGGAGGGGGTGGCCTCCGGGAGATAGACCTTCCAGACAATCTGGAAGGTGGATGCGCCCATGGACTGCGCCGCCTCGATCACCCCGGCATCCACCTCCGTCAGGGAGGTCTCCACCATCCGGGCGATAAAGGGGGCGGCGGAGACCACCAGCGGGACAATGGCTCCCTTGACCCCGATCTTCGTGCCCACAATCAGCTTGGTGAAGTCCATAATGCAGATCATCAGGATGATAAAGGGCAGGCTCCTGCCCACGTTGATGACCCAGCCCACCACCTGATTGAGCACCTTATTGGGGCGGATGCCATGCTCTCCCGTGAGCACCAGCAGCACCCCCAGAGGCAGCCCCAGCAGATAGGCAATGGCGGTGGAAATCCCGGTCATAATCATGGTGTTGACAAATTCCTTCCACAAAAGAGCGCCGTACTGCTGCCAGAAGGCGGCGGTGAATACCTCAGCCATGCTCTCCTACCTCCTCCACGGTGACATTGTGCTGGGAACGGATGTAGGCCAGCGCCTTGGCCGCCTCGTTCCCGTCCTCCGGCAGCCCCAGCAGCATGGTGCCGTAGGCCTTGCCGTCAATATTCCGGGTGTCCGCCCCCAGAATGTTTGCCTTCACCCCGCAGTCAATGGCAAGGGAGGCGATCAGGGGATGGTAGGAGGTGCCGCCGTTGAAGGCAATACGCACCACTCTGGCGTTTTTGTCCATCAGCTCCGGCACCACCCCGCCGGGGTACACCAGCCGCCGGGCGGCGTCCGTGGCGGGGTTGGCAAAGATGTCCTCCACCCTGCCCTCCTCCGCAATGCTGCCCCCGTCCAGAATGGCCACACGGGTACAGATCTCCTCGATGACGCTCATCTGGTGGGTGATGACCACCACCGTCACCCCCAGCTTCCGGTTCAGCTCCTTCAGCAGGGAGAGAATGGAGGCGGTGGTGGTGGGGTCAAGGGCGGAGGTGGCCTCGTCGCAGAGCAGCACCTTCGGGTCCGTGGCAAGGGCACGGGCAATGGCAATGCGCTGCTTCTGCCCGCCGGAGAGCTGGGAGGGGTAGGCATTCGCCTTGTCACTCAGCCCCACCATCTCCAGAAGCTCCCTCGCCCGTGCCTCCGCCTTGTCCTTCGCCACGCCCCACAGCTCCATGGGGAAGCAGATGTTTTTCAGGCAGGTGCGCTGCATCAGCAGGTTGAAGGACTGGAAGATCATGGTAATGCTCCGCCGGGCCTGACGCAGCTCCCGTTCAGAGAGCTTTGTCATCTCCTTCCCGTCCACCACCACGCTCCCCTCGCTGGGGCGCTCCAGCAGGTTCAGGCACCGCACCAGCGTGCTCTTCCCCGCCCCGGACAGGCCGATGATGCCGTAGATCTCCCCCGGCTCCACGGTCAGAGAGATGTCCCGCAGGGCGTGAACAGCGCCCTCCCCGTCCCCGAAGGTCTTGCTCAGGTGGGATATTTGAATGATTGGCTGTGACATA
>CAJOOV010000289.1 GCA_905236265.1 uncultured Oscillospiraceae bacterium
CTTTTGCCTGTTTGGCATAACAATGCTCCCCCTATCTTTGACAGTGGTTATACTCTTTCACTGTCTCTCATAGGGGGAGCATATCAAAACAGTGGTTTCTCCCGTACAGGCGTTTTTTCTGCCAAGACAGCCCTGCTGACCCAAAACCATGCCTGTGGGCGGCAGCTTCTTTTCCCTTTTGGGTGGAAAAGTGTCGGAGGATATGATATAGTATAGGAAAACTGGTTTCTCATTGCGCAATCAAAACGCCCATGGAGCCGGATGGAGCGGATGTGCGGATGGATTCTCCAACGGCTGACCGCATGGGAAGGAGGAGCCTTGATGAGGCATTTCAAAAAACGGAAAACGATTCTGTGTATGCTGCTTTTGCTGGCGGCTGCCCTGAGCTGCTGTGCTGCCCCCGCTCAGAGGGCTGACACCCTGCGCCAGACGCAGGAGCAAGAGCCGGATGTGTCCCGCTTTCTTGTCTCTGTGGAGGATGAGCCGGACACGGTGGACTTCCAGTGTACCTCCATTCACTACACCATCGCCCAGAACGTATTCAACCGTCTGGTGGAGATGGAGAGCGGCGCAGACGGGGAGATGGAGGTTTTGCCCTCCCTCGCCAGAGCGTGGGAGGTATCACAGGACGGACGCAGCTATACCTTCCACCTCCGACAGGGTGTGTGCTTCAGCAACGGCTCTGCGCTGACATCCTCTGACGTGGAATACACCTTTATCCGGCTTCTGACCCACCCGGACTCCTGCAACCGGGACATTGTGGATGAGATCGAAGGGGCGCAGGCGCTGATGGACGGAGAGACGAGCCAGTTGACCGGCTTTCTCACCATCAGCGATTTGGACTTTATGGTGACGCTGGAACAGCCCTTTGAGGCGTTTCTGGCCTGCCTGTCCATGCCCGGCGCCTCCATTCTGGATCAGGAGACCACGCAGCAGGCGGGGGCACGCTTCGGAACTGAGCCGGAATGGACAATCGGCACCGGCTCCTTCATCCTCTGGAAATGGACGCCGGGGGAGGGGATGCTGCTGCGGGCAAATCCCGACTGCTGGCAGGGTGCGCCTGCCTGCGAGGGGCTGGATCTGCGCTTTATCACGGACTCCAAGGAGATTCGCAGGCTGTTCGAGGCCGGAGAGCTGGACGTTCTGGATTTAGACGAGGTGGGCAACGCCGCAGAGTTCTTCCTCCACGGGGCGCAGTATCAGGACAGGCTTTTCCATGTGCCCCGTATCGGCATCACCTATATTGCCCTGAACGAATCCATAGCCCCGCTGGACGATGTGAGAGTGCGAAAGGCGATGCAGCTTGCGCTGAACCGCCCCATGCTGCTATCAGCCGTTTACGGGGGCAGGGGAAACGTGGAGAACGGGATTTTCCCCCATGGACTCTATGGCTACAATCCTGACCTGCCCGAAATCCCCTGCGACCCGGAGCAGGCGGCGGCGCTGCTGGCAGAGGCGGGCTATCCGGATGGCATTGATCTGACAGTGAGTGTGAACGCCTCCTCAACCCGGTGGGAGATGTCCCTGCTGCGGCTGGCCGCCTCCATGTGGGAGAAGGCGGGCATCCGGGCGGAGATTGAGGTTCTGGACGAGGCGGAGTTTATGCGCCTTCGCAAAAGCGGACAGCTTGCCTGCTATGCGGCGCAGTGGATGGCGGATTTCAACGATCCTGATAACTTTGTCTACACCTTTTTCGGGAATGAGGAGAATACCGCCTTTCGCAGCCTTTGCTATGGCAACGAGGACGTGATGAACCGCATCCGCCTTGCCCGCACCATCTCTGACCCTGACGAGCGCATAGCGGAGTATCAGCAGTTGGAGCAGCTCATCGTGCAGGAGGATGCTGCATGGATTCCCCTGTATTCCAGAGAACGGTATTATGTCACCTCTGAGCGCCTGCACGGGATTCAGTCCTCGTGGAACGGCTCAGTGAAGAACCAATATCGGGAAATGACAATTGACGGCTGATGCGGCGTGCAGGGGAAGGCGTTTCCGGCACTCTCTCAGGCATCGGCATCATTGGAGGGAAGACTATGCGTTCCATACGCACAACGATTACGGCAATCACAATTGTGGCGATCCTGACCAGCTTTCTCTCGGTCTTTGCCGCAAGTCAGAGCATTATGCGCAGCGAGACAGACCGAAACTCCGTGAGCATGATGAACCTCATCGATCAGGACGCCCAGAAATCACTGGAGAAATACTTCGAGAGCATCCAGCAGTCCGTGGAGGTGGCGGCGAACATCGCCATTGAGGACATCGACAGCGTGTTTCTGGCAGAGTGCGGCGTGCTCACGACAGGAACAGAGACCGTTTCCCAGACGGAGGAGCAGGCCGCTGCGCTGGCCGGCTATCTGGCACAGTACTGCGGCAGGATACAGCAGTATTTCGCCGGCGTGGCTGATTACACGCAGGGGGTAACGTCCTATTTCTACTGCATTGACCCCCAAATCAGCGATCTGGAACAGGGCTTTCTCTACCAGAAGGTGGGGAAGACAGGCTTTATCCGCCAAAGCACCCCGGATGTGGCCCATCTGGAACAGGAGGAGACGCTGGGCGCAAGCTGGTATGAGGCCGCAGTGGGGATGGGCTGCCCCGGCTGGGTGGGTCCCTATACCGACGCTGAGCGCTGGGTCTGCACCTATTTCGTGCCCATCTACAAATCCGGAATGCTCATTGGCGTGATGGGGATGGATATTCCCTGCGATACGCTGGTAGAGCAGGTGGATACAATTCAGGTCTACGATACCGGTTATGTCTCCCTGCTGGACGGGAAGGGGCACGTCATCTACCACCCGGACTGCCCCATCGGCAGCAATTTGAAGGAGTTTGGCAGTTCGCTTCTCACGGAAATACTGCTGCGGGACAGCAGCGGGGAGGAGCTGCTGTGCTATACCTCCGGCACGCAGGAGCGGCAGATCTCCTTCTCCACCCTGTCCAACGGCATGAAGCTGGTGAGC
>CAJOOV010000290.1 GCA_905236265.1 uncultured Oscillospiraceae bacterium
ATTCTCCACATCGTCGCCCACATAGCCTGCCTCTGTCAGCGTGGTGGCATCGGCAATGGCAAAGGGAACCTTCAAAATGCGGGCAAGGGTCTGGGCAAGCAGGGTCTTGCCGCAGCCGGTGGGGCCGAGCAGGAGGATATTGGACTTTTGCAGCTCCACATCCTCGCCGCCGCCGAAATAGATCCGCTTGTAGTGGTTATACACCGCCACGGACAGGGCAATTTTTGCCTCGTCCTGTCCGATGACGTAACGATCCAGAACCTCACGGATCTCCCTGGGCGTGGGAATCACATCCGGAATCTGGCTGCTGAGATCACTGCCGTTATAGTCCTCTTCGTAATAGTCGTCAGACTCGTCTAAAATGTCGTTGCACAGCTGCACGCACTCGTTGCAGATATAGACATTGGGACCGGCAATAATCCGCTGCACCCGATCCTGACTTTTGCCGCAAAAGGAGCAGTAAACCGTTCTTCTCTCCTCATTTTTTGCCATTGGCTTGCCTCCACTGTTGGAATGTGATTGTCATGCTCACCGGGAGCTGATGATCTGGTCGATGATGCCGTAGTCCTTCGCTTCCTCAGCGCTCATCCAGTGATCCCGCTCGGTGTCGTTTTTCACCTGTTCCACGTCCTTGCCGGTATTCTCTGCCAGAAGCTCGTTCAGGTGGCGCTTGATGCGCAGGACGTGCTCTACATCAATCTCCATATCCGTGACCTTGCCCTGTGTACCCGCAGAGGGCTGGTGAATCATAATCTCCGCATTGGGCAGGGCAATCCGCTTGCCCTTTGTACCGCTGGAGAGGAGGAAAGCACCCATGCTGGCGGCCATGCCGATGCAGATGGTGGATACATCGCACTTGATATACTGCATGGTGTCATAGATTGCCATACCTGCAGTGACGCTGCCCCCCGGACTGTTAATGTAGAACTGAATGTCCTTATCCGGGTCCTGTGCCTCCAGATAGAGCAGCTGTGCCACGACAAGGGAGGCGGTCACATCGTTCACTTCTTCGGAGAGGAAAATGATGCGGTCGTTGAGCAGGCGGGAGAAGATGTCATAGCTGCGCTCTCCCCGGCTGGTCTGCTCTACTACATAAGGTACTAAACTCATAGCGTTATACTCCTTCATTAAGCTGTGTTCCGGTTAGTACAGCATACCCCCGCCAAAGCAGGGGTATACTTCCACGGTGCAAAATTGTCAGGAAACAGAGACACAGCACGGCAACAAAAGCCGTGGAAAAAAAGTATTACTCAGCCTTCTCCTCAGCGGGAGCGGTGGCAACGGCGCTGTCATAAAGCACCTTTGCGGCCTTCTCCAGCTTGACGTCACGCTCAAGGGCATCGGCGGGAAGCGCCTCACGCACCTTGTCCTCCTCCATGTTATACTGCTCGGCAAGCTCCTTGACGTGTGCGGCGATCTCCTCCTCTGTCGCCTCGATGCCCTCGGCCTCCATAACAGCCTTCAGCACCAGCTCGCTCTGGATCTGGCGCAGGGCGGAGCCTCTGGTGTTCACCCGGAACTCAGCACGGTTGGTGCCCATCATGTTCAGATACTGGTCAAAGCTGATGCCGCTGCCCTGAAGCCGGGACTCATACTGCTCCATCATCCGGTCAGTCTCATACTCCACCATGGTGTCGGGAATGTCCATCTGGGCATTGTCGATAGCGGCGGTCATGACGGCCTGCTCGAAGTCGTTTTTGGCATCCCGCTGCTTGCGCTCCAGCGCCTTGGCACGCAGATCTGCCTTCAGCTCATCCAGCGTCTCAAACTCGGACACGTCCTTTGCAAACTCGTCGTCCAGCTCAGGAGCCTGCTCCTCACGCACCTCGTGTACGGTGCATTTGAAGGTTGCCTCCTTGCCGGCCAGCTCCTGCGCCTGATAGTTCTCCGGGAAGGTGACCACAACGTCCTTATCCTCGCCGGCGCTGACACCCACCAGCTGATCCTCAAAGCCGGGGATAAAGCTGCCGGAGCCGATCTTCAGGTCATAGTTCTCGCCCTTGCCGCCCTCGAAGGGAACGCCGTCCACAAAGCCCTCGAAGTCAATGACAGCGGTGTCGCCGTTCTGAACAGGGCGATCCACGCTTACCTGCGTGGTGGCACGGTTGATGTAGGGCTTCAGGGCAGTCTCTACCTCCTCATCGGTGACGCTCACCTCGGCTCGGGGTGCCTCAAGTCCCTTATACTGTCCCAGCGTGACCACAGGCATCAGACCCACGGTCATCACCAGCTCCACGCCGTCCTTGTCCATTTTGGTCACATTGCTCTTGGGATAGCCGACGATCTCAATATCCTCCAGAGCGTCCACCTGCTCCATAATCGCAGGCCCCAGCTCCTCCAGCGCATCCTCATGGAACACGTTCTCGCCGTACATTTTCTCCACCAGCTTGCGGGGCGCCTTGCCCTTGCGGAAGCCGGGGATGGAGATCTGGCCGCGCACCTTATTGTATACCTGATTGATGGCCTTTTCAAATTCTGCGCCGGTGATCTCAATGGTAATCTCGGCGGTGCTGTGTTCTTTCTTCTCTACATTCTTGACGTTCATGGGGTTGTTCCTCCTCGGAGGGTCCTCAGACCCTGTAATCTTATCATCACCAGTGGTTTATTGTATCAGACTTGTCATAGGATTTCCACTGTTTTTTAAAAAATTTCCACTCCGTTCACAAACGGTCAATCCATCACCTTTACCGGGGCAAAGCCCAGATGGTCTGCGGAGATCAGCCGGTACTCTATCCCGCCGCACAGTCCCTCAATGGCATACCTGCGGCTCTTGCCGTGCAGATGGGCAAAAAAGCACCTTCTCACCCCATAGCGGTTCATCACATCAAGGATGGGCTGGCAGCGGTAGTTCAGATAGACCGGGGGATAGTGGAGAAAGACGATCTTCTCCCGCTCCCCTGCCGCCTTCAGGGACGCCTCCAGACGCATACACTCCCGGTTGAGCATTTTTGCGTTGTGCGCTCCGGCACCGCACTCGTCCAGCTCGTAGAACCAGCCCCTTGTGCCGCAAAGCGCCGTCTCGCCGTAGAGGGCGCAGCCGTTATGCAGCAGGTGCAGGGTATCAAGCCCCTGCGAGCGGAAAAAGGCCTCCGCCTTGCTGCGGGTACACCACCAGTAGTCATGGTTCCCCTTGACGATATACTTCTCCCTGCCGGGCAGAGCGTCCAGAAAGCGGAAATCCGCCCCGCACTGCTCCAGATTCATGCCCCAGCTCAGATCCCCGCACAACACCACGGTATCCTCCGGCGAAACGGCGGCCTGAAAGCCTCTTTGCAGCTTCTCCGGGTGGTGCTCCCACTCCGGGCCGAATACGTCCATGGGCTTATCCACGGAGAAGGAGAGGTGGGGGTCTCCGATTGCATACAGTGCCATCAGCGGTTAAAGCCCCGCACAACCGCCTTCATCTGATCCTTCTGCACCCAGCCGCTGAAGCGGATCTCCTTATCCCGCAGTCCGGCAAGGGGGCGGGGCGTGGGAACGCCGGTGACTTCAGAGAGCTGATCCAGCAGTCCTGCCCCCGTGCTCCGCTCTTCCACCCCGATGGCCTCCAAAACGGCGTCGCAGAACTTGAAGGGACTGGCGGTGGAGGCGACAACCGTGGGGGTCTCGTCCCCGGTCTGCGCCCTGTACTGCTCCAGCACATGGAAGGCCACGGCGGAGTGGGTGTCGATGAGATAGTGCTTCTCTCTCCACATCCTGCCGATGGTCTCTCTGGTCTGCCCCTCGTCCGCACAGCCTGCGGCAAAGGTCTTCTGCAGCCGTTCCAGCATCTTTTTGTCAACGCTGTAGCACCCGTCCTCCTTCAGCCGCTTCATATACTCCGCCACCTGAGCGTCGTTCCCGTCGCTGAGGGCAAAGAGCAGGCGCTCCAGATTGCTGGAGATCAGAATGTCCATGGAGGGGGAGATGGTATTGAAGAAGGGACGGTTCCGGTCATAGGTGCCTGTGGTCAGGAAATCCGTGAGCACGTTATTGCTGTTGCTGGCGCAGATCAGCTTCTGAATGGGCAGACCCATCTCACGGGCGTAGTAGGCGGCAAGGATGTTGCCGAAATTGCCCGTGGGCACACAGACGTTGATGGCATCGCCCTCAGCAATTTCACCCATCTTCATCAGATCGCAGTAGGCCGAGACATAGTAGACGATCTGGGGCAGCACCCTCCCCCAGTTGATGGAGTTGGCGGAGGAGAGGATGGTATTGACTCCGGCCAGCTCCTCCCGGAGGGCTTCGTCGGAGAACAGCTCCTTTACACCGGTCTGGGCGTCATCAAAATTGCCCACCACAGAGCATACGCCCACATTCTGTCCCTCTTGGGTACACATCTGCAGCGCCTGCACCTCGCTGACC
Organism: uncultured Oscillospiraceae bacterium; assembly: GCA_905236265.1. Taxonomy (GTDB): domain Bacteria; phylum Bacillota; class Clostridia; order Oscillospirales; family Oscillospiraceae; genus Onthomonas. The sequence continues at coordinate 4,348 of CAJOOV010000290.1, forward strand.
CCGTCCTTGGGGTAGAACACGAGGATTCTTGTCTGCTCCACGTCCCGGAACCCCTCCATGGCCGCCTTTCCCGTGTCGCCGGAGGTGGCAACCAGAATGCACACCGTCCGGTTGTCGTGGTTTTTCCGCATGGAGGCGGTGAGCAGGTGGGGCAGCATCTGCAGCGCCAAGTCCTTAAAGGCGCAGGTGGGGCCGTGCCACAGCTCCAGACAGTAGGTATTGCCGTCCACCTTCCGCACCGGCACCACCTCCTGCGTGTCAAACTTCTCCGGCCCGTAAGCCTTTGCGGCAAAGGAGGTCAGCTCCGCAGTGGAGAAATGGGTGAGGTACAGGCTCATGATATAAACCGCCCGCTGCTGGTAATTCATATTCTTCATGGACTCCAGCGCCGAGCCGGGCAGCTTGGGAAGTGCGGCAGGGAGAAACAGTCCGCCCTCCCGGCTCAGTCCCTGTGCGATTGCCTGCGCCGGTGTGAAATCCAGCAGCTTGTTTCTTGTGCTTACATAGTACATATTGTTCCCTCTTTCCTCTCAGCCCGGCATAACGGGTGGAATAATCAGTATTATGTCACCAAAACCGGCGTTTTATGGGAGATTTTTCCCATCATAACATAGAAAAACCGGAAATTCAATCGTTAAATTCAATAGATGGTTTTCAGCTCCTCCGGTTTTTTCCCGCACCGGCGGCAAAATTCCTGCAGATCCGCCTCATCCCGCAGCAGCTGGATCTCGTGAAAATCCCCGCTGCGCAGATCCATCAGTCCCCCCACTGCCTCGCCGGTGCAGATGCTCTTGCGAATGGCGGGCTGCTGGCGCTGAGGGTCATAGGAAATCATGGAGACGGGCTGTCTGCGTTTGAAAAAGAATGCCATGTCAATCCCCTCCTGCTGCGGTCAATAAAACGCATTCTCATAGTATAGTATCTCTGGCCTCAGGGTATGAACCCCCTCTGGGGCAGTAATCTGGCACACATCAAAGCGGATATACCGCTGCATGGCGGAAGGATGGGTCATCAGGTAGGCATCCATCGCCCGGCGGATGCACTGCCGCTTATGGGCGGTCACTGCGTCGGCTCCGGGATACCAGTCCCCGGTGCGCAGCTTTACCTCCACAACTGCCAGCGTCTCCCCCCGCTCTGCCAGCAGGTCAAGCTCCCCGCCCCGGACGGCAAAATGGTGCAGCAGCACGGTATAGCCGTTTTGATAGAGGTAATGGGCGGCCAGCGCCTCGCCCCACTGACCCAGCCGCTTTTGCACATCATCTCTCATAGAACTTCTTCAAAAAGGTCTTGCGGTGGGCGGGACAGGGGCCGTAGCGTTCCAGCATTTCATAGTGCAGCCGGGTGCCGTAGCCCTTGTGCTGTTCAAAGCGGTATTGGGGGTATGCTTCGGCAAGCTCCAGCATGGCATGATCCCGGCTCACCTTTGCCAGAATGGAAGCGGCGGCAATGGAGGCAGAACGGCTGTCCCCCTTTACCAGCGTCTCGTTGGGGCAGGTGATGCCCCGGCTGCAGTTGCCGTCGATCAGGGCAAACTCCGCCCCCGGCTCCAGCTGGGAGATGGCCCGCTCCATTGCCAGCATACGGGCGTTGAGGATATTAATCTCGTCAATCTCCTCCACGCTCGCCGTGGCAACCGCCCACGCAATCGCCTGCTCCCTGATCTGAGGAAAGAGCAGCTCCCTGCGGCGCTCCGTCAGCTTTTTGGAGTCGTCCAGCCCGGACAGCGTCAGA
>CAJOOV010000291.1 GCA_905236265.1 uncultured Oscillospiraceae bacterium
CAGCAAAAAAGACGGCGTCGCCTTTGTAGGCGACACCATCTTCAAGGGCAGTATCGGAAACTTTCAGTACCCCGGCGGCAACCGGGAACAGCTGACCCAAAGCATTATTCAGCGGATTTTTACGTTGCCGGAGGATACGGTTCTGCTCTCCGGCCACTCGGAGCAGACCACGGTGGGCGAAGAAAAACGCAGATACGGATGGTAAACTAAGGCAATATAGCCTCAAGGAAGCGCTGAATAAATCTCTCGGATGGATGAGCGAGGGTGTTTTTTGTCAGCCGGGGATAAAAGACTGCAGGAATACTGACGTATTTCAAGGGATTTTAGACCCGGATGACGGAAAACAGACCGCTCAGACGCCGTAGCTTGATTTGTTCAGCGGTTCCTTAACATAGCAAACACCCAAACAACACAAAATTTGAGTAGGAGGAATAATCATGTTTGAGCGTTTACTTGCACCTGGAAAAATTGGCGGAATGCAGCTGCGCAGCCACATTCTGATGGGTCCCACAGAGACACACTTCACCTGCGCAGACGGATGCATGACCCAGAAGGAGATTGACTTCTATGTCAGCCGTGCCCGGGGCGGCGCAGCTCTGATCACCACTCATCAGGTGCAGGGCAACACCAAGCTGGACCCCATTGACCCCTATCCCCGGTCTGCCCGGCTGGACGATGACTGCTTCATCCCCATGATGAGCGAGCTGACTGAGGCAGTGCATCTGGAAGGAGCCAAGATCTCTGTCCTGCTGTCTCCGGGAGGAGGCGCTCAGGCTTTGGGCGTTCCCTATGACGCCGGGTCTGACGGCGTGTACGATGTGCCGAATGTGGCTCCTGGCACCATCGGCTGTCCGGTTGCCGGGAAAGCTGTCCGCCAGCTGACCGTTGAGGAGATCAAAAAGTCGGTCAAGGTATACGGAAAATCCGCCAAACGGGCACAGGTGGCAGGATTTGACGCTATCACCATTCACGCTCACTGCGGCTATCTGATTGCGGAGTTCCTGTCTCCTTACTTCAATAACCGTGCTGACGAGTATGGAGGCAGTTTGGAAAACCGTGCCCGGTTCCTTCTGGAACTGGTGGCAGAGACCCGAAAGAATATTGGTCCCAGAATGCCTATCATTGTCCGTATTGCGGTGGACGAAATGATCGGCGATGCTGGCAGACAGCTGGACGAGACCATTGCAGTGGCGAAGATGTTGGAGGCTGCCGGTGTGGACGCCATCGACTGCGGCGCGGGTGTGTTCCAGTCCATGGCGTGGATCTGCCCCACCATCTATCACGATAAGGCACCTCTGGTCAATTATACCGCGGCCATCCGCAAGGCGGTTAACATTCCTGTAATCGTTCAGGGGCGTCTGCAGGACCCGGAGCTGGCGGAGCAGGTTTTGGAAGAGGGCAAGGCAGACTTTGTTTCCCTGTCCAGAGCGTGGATCGCAGAGCCGGAATGGGCCAATAAGGTGGCCAAGGGCGATGCCGGGTGTATTCGCAGATGCATCAACTGCAACCACTGCATTGGCGACCGCATCAGCACGGTCCGCACCATCCGCTGCACAGTGAACGCCATTGCGGGCAGAGAGTGGAAGTACGGCGAGGGTGTCGGAAAAGCTGCAGAGCAGAAAAAAGTGGTCGTCATCGGCGCAGGCCCCGGCGGTCTGGAGGCCGCTTACCGCTGTGCCATGCGTGGTCATGAGGTAGATCTATACGAAAAGAGCGGTAAGCTCTGTGGGGGGCAGATCATGGCTGCAAAGGCATCCCCCGGCAAGGACATTCTCAACAATATCCCCAGGTTCTATCAGGCGCAGCTGGAACGAATGAAGAATGTGCGCATCCACCTGAACACAGAAGTGACCGAGAAGATGGTACAGGAGCTGCAGGCAGACGCTGTGATTCTGGCAACCGGCGGACACCCCTTCGTTCCCGGCATTCCCGGCATCAAGGAGTGCAAGCATGTGGTGACCGGTCCTGATGTGCTGACAAAAAAAGCATCAGTTTCTGGTAAGGTGCTCATCGCAGGCGGCGGACAGGCGGGCATTGAGACTGCCTATCAGTTGCTGAGCGAGGGCTATGAGGTCTCTATTATTGAAATGTTGCCGGAGCTGGCTTTGAATGAGGAGGGTATGACGAAAATGATGATCATGCCTATTCTGGAAAAGCTGGGCCTTAAGAGTTACGTCAGCCACCAGATCCTTCGGGTGAATGAGAGCAGCCTGACAGCGAAGAACTTGAAGGGCGATCAGGAAGTAGGGATTCCCTTCAACA
>CAJOOV010000292.1 GCA_905236265.1 uncultured Oscillospiraceae bacterium
CTTGGGGGTGCGAATCAGCTCACGCACCGGGAAACGCTCCTGATACCGTACCGGCAGGGAGTGCCGCTCCTCCAGTCCGCCGCACCGCTCCGGCGCAGCAAGCTCCGCCGAACCCAGCACCGCAGGCTGAATCCGGGCATCCCAGATCTCCCCGTCGTAGATGTTGGCAAAGCAAACCGGAGAGCGAAGCTCCTCCCAGTGTTCATCGGTGGCGGTCACCAGCCTGCCCCCCTGATACAGCTCCGCTATGGCATAGAGCCGGTCGCCGTAAAGGTGGGTGTAGCCCCCGTCAAAGCCCAGCCGCCCCTTGAACCAGCCCTCGCCCAGAGCAATCACCAGCTCGTTTTCTCCCGGCTGGAGCAGCCCTGTCACGTCATAGGTCTGGGCAGCAAGATGAAAGTCATAGGAATGGTAGCCGGGGGCAAGAAACTCGTCCCCCACCTTTGCGCCGTTGAGATACGCCTCGTAGACTCCCAGACCGCACAGGTACAGCCGTGCGTCCCCCTCTCCGGCGGTAAAGCGCCTGCGCAGCAGGGCGGAGGTCTGGGACTGCCGGGGGCTGATCCACTGCGCTGACCAAGGCTCGTCCCGTTTTCCGGTTTCAAAGTATCCCTGCCCGCTGGCCTGTACGCCGTCCTGACTACAGACGGTGAGGGTGTAGTCATAGCGGGTGCGCCGGACAAGGGGCAGGTCAATCCGCCAGCCCAGACTGTCAGCGTCCGGACAGGAACCGCTTTCGTAGACCGTTTCACCGTCCCTGCGGATACGCAGCGCTGCCCACGCCTGTTTGCCCTGGGCATCCTCCACCGTCCAGGAAAAGACCGGAGCCTCCATGGCAAATCCCATGGGGTTTTCCAGATTGCACACACGAAGGTGATGGATCGTCATGAGAATCGCCTCCTGTTACAGAAGATGCAGGCCGCCCTCTGTCCCTGCCGGGAGGAAAACCGGACGCTCCTGATACTTGTCGTTGGGAGAATGGAGGGTGAAGATCAGCCTGCCGTCCCTGTCCCGAAACAGCATTCCGTGGCCTCCGTTTGCCGGATAGAGGGGCGTTTCCTGCTGTTCCCAGCGTCCGGTCAATTGCCCGGATGGGGAGACAGCCACCCCCACGGCATAAGCCTGCCGGCTCCAGCTGCTCCATGTCATGGCCAGTGTCCCGTCAGGAAGGCGCATCACGCAGGGACCGTCGGTGAAGTACACATCCCCGTCCATACCAAATTCCGCCTTGGCAAAGGGTACCGGCCTTGCCCAGGGAGCCTCGGCGGCGGAAAAGAGGGTGACCGGCTCCCCCGCCGGGGCAGACAAATCCTCCGCCAAGGGCACTGCGCACATATCTCCTCTGGGATCGTCCTCAAAGGAGTGGGAAAAAATGAGCCATGGCTTCCCCTCATCCAAATATACCGTGCCGTCAATGCAGAACCAGTCCTCCGGCGTCAGGCAGCGGCTGTATGGAACAAACGGCCCCAGCGGGCTGTCTCCCCGCAGGGCATAAACGCCCTTTTTCCGGTCGGCGGCACCCAGAGTGGTAATCAGATAGAACGCCCCCTGATGGGACACGCACTCCGGCGCCCAATAGGCACGGTCAGCCCAGAAGCCCTCAGGACGGTGGAAGATCTCGGTGGGACCCTCCCAGTGTTCCAAATCCCGGCTCACATAGCAGTCAAAGCCATCCGCCTGAGACCAGCAGGTTTCGCTGCGGGTGCCGTAGAGGTAATAGGCTCCCTCATGGAGCATAACAAAGGGATCCCGGATATTGATTTCGCTGGTTTTCAAGTAAAGCACTCCTTCCAAGCTCATTTGAACGCATTGACCAAACTCTTCTGAATAACAGTTTAGCATATCACCTCCACGGATGACAGGGGCTGTGTTACGAAGGAACCGACATTTTTTCTGATTCCCCATTTCAGCAACCAGCGCACAAACCATATATTTGTCGTATGATTTTTAAGGAACCGCTGAACAAATCAGGCTACGGCATTCGAGAGACGTATTCAGCGTTTCCTGAATAACGCCTGTGCCAACGAAGCCTGCGCTGCACCATGCCCATCTATCCAGCGGCGGGTTTTGTCACACAGGAGCTGGTTCAGAAGGAAAAGGGCAACCCGGATCGCTCTGCTGCCAATATGAACCACGCCTGATCCGGCGGGGAAACGTCCGGGCAGGAGGATAAGCGTTGCACCGCATTCACATGGATAGACGCATCAAAGCTCTTTTTGCCCAAATCA
>CAJOOV010000293.1 GCA_905236265.1 uncultured Oscillospiraceae bacterium
GGGATCTATGTCCCCGGCGGCACGGCGGCCTATCCCAGCAGCGTACTGATGAACGCCGTTCCGGCAAAGGTGGCCGGGGTGGAGGAGATCGTCATGGTGACGCCGCCCACGGAAAACCTGAATACGGCGGTGCTGGCGGCTGCGAAGATTGCCGGGGTAGACCGGGTGATCGCCCTGGGCGGGGCGCAGGCGGTGGCTGCCCTCACCTACGGGGCGGACTGGATTCCCCAGGTGGACAAGCTGGTGGGTCCCGGCAATGCCTTTGTGGCGGCGGCCAAGCGGCTTGCCTACGGCACGCTGGACATTGACATGGTGGCGGGGCCGTCTGAGGTGCTGGTCATTGCGGACAGCAGCGCAAACCCCGCCTTTGTGGCGGCGGATCTCCTCTCTCAGGCGGAGCATGACCGGCTTGCCTCTGCGTGGCTGCTGACGGACTCCATGGAGCTGGCACAGCAGGTGGACAGGGAGATGACCAGACAGACTGGCCGCCTCTCCCGCAGCGAGATCATGGAGGAGAGCGTGGCACGCTACGGCGCAGCCATCGTCTGCGAGAACCTCCATGCCTGTGCGGCGCTGGCCAATGTGGTGGCGCCGGAGCATCTGGAAATCGTCACCGCCCAGCCGAGAGCACTGCTCCCGGAGATTCAAAACGCCGGGGCGGTGTTTCTGGGGGCGTGGTCGCCGGAGCCGCTGGGGGACTATCTGGCGGGGCCGGATCATGTCCTGCCCACCAGCGGCACGGCACGGTTTTTCTCCCCCCTCAGCGTGGATGCCTTCCTGAAGACCATGTCGGTGATCGAATTTGACCGGGGGAGTCTGGAGGCTCTGGGGGCGGAGATCGTCACCTTCGCCAACGCAGAGCACCTCACTGCCCACGCCAATTCCATTCAGGTGCGCTTTCAGCAGGAGGGACGGCCATGAGCAGAAGGGCAGAGCTGACCAGAAACACAAAGGAGACGCAGGTTTCCGTGGGTGTTGATCTGGACGGAGGCAGCGTGGAGGTCTCCACGGGCATCGGCTTTTTTGACCACATGCTCACCGCCTTCGGGTTCTATGCGAGGATGGGTCTGTGTGTCAAGGTGACCGGGGATCTCCATGTGGACGGTCACCATACGGTGGAGGATACCGGGATCGTACTGGGGCAGGCCATCCGGGAGGCGCTGGGCAGCCGGGAGGGCATTCGCCGCTTTGGCTCCTGCTATGTGCCTATGGATGAGGCGCTGACCTTTACAGCGCTGGACTTCTCCAACCGCCCCTATCTGGTCTTTGACGCAGAGATGCCTCAGGAGCGCATCGGGGAATATGACAGCTGCCTGACGGTGGAGTTTATGCGTGCCCTTGCCGTGAACGCCGGGCTGACCCTCCACCAGCGCTGTCTCTACGGCGCCAACGCCCACCATATCACCGAGGGACTGTTCAAAAGTCTGGGCATGGCCGTCAGGGATGCGGTTCAGGTGACAGGCGGCGGTGTCACGTCCACAAAAGGGGTGCTGTGATGGGCTATATTGCGATTGTGGATTACGGCGTGGGGAATCTGATGAGCGTGGAAAACGCCCTGCGCTATCTGGGACTGAAGGGAAAGATCACCGGCGAGGCCTCCCAGCTGGACCGGGCGGACGCTGTGATTCTCCCCGGCGTGGGCGCTTTTCCCGACGCATGGGAGAAGCTGCAGGGAAAGGGACTGGTTCCGGTGCTTCGCAGGCAGGCGGAGGACAAGCCCGTTCTGGGGATCTGTCTGGGAATGCAGATGCTCTTTCAGGGCAGCGAGGAGGTGCGCCCCTGTCCGGGTCTGGGCTTCATCCGGGGACGGGTGCGGCGCATCGAGACGGCCTGCAAGCTGCCCCATATCGGCTGGAACAGCCTGACCTTCACCCATGACTCCCCCCTGTTTCAGGGCATTGACAGCGGCGCCTATGTCTATTTTGTTCATTCCTTCTGCGGCATGGCGGAGGACTCCGCTCAGGTGACCGCCGTAACGGACTACGGCACCCCGGTGGTGGCCGCCGTGGGGCAGGGGAATGTCTACGGCACCCAGTTCCACCCGGAGAAGTCCGGGGAGATCGGACTGCAAATGCTGCGTAATTTCGGAGGGCTGAACCTATGCTGATTGAACCTGCCATTGATTTAAAGGGACGGAAGGTCGTCCGGCTCCACAAGGGCGCTTTCGACACCGTCCATCAGGTCGCAGATGACCCGGTCAGCGTGGCAAAGGACTTTGCCGCCGCCGGGGCTGAGGTCATCCACATGGTGGATCTGGACGGGGCGAAGTCCGGCGTGCGGGTCAACGGGGACATGATCGCCGCCGTGATTGCTGAAACCGGCATGAAGGTGGAGCTGGGGGGCGGTATCCGCTCTATGGCCGATCTGGAGGCGGTGGACGCCATGGGCGTTTGGAGAATGGTCATCGGCTCCGCCGCCGTATCTGACCCGGCATTTGTCAGGGAAGCCGTGGAGCGCTATGGAGCGCGCATCGCCGTGGGCGTGGATGCCAAAAACGGCGAGGTGAAAACCGCCGGCTGGGAACAGGGCAGCGGGCTGCACTATCTGGACTTCGCCCGGAGCATGGAGAAGCTGGGGGTTAAAACCCTGATTTTCACCGATATTGACACGGACGGTATGCTCTCCGGACCTTCCTACGCAAGGCTGCAGGCGCTGCAGGAGGCGGTGTCCTGCCGGATTATCGCCTCCGGCGGCGTGTCCTGCAACGAGGACATTGTGCGCCTGCGGGAGATGGGGCTGTACGGTGCCATCATCGGCAAGGCGTATTACGCAGGCGCAGTGGATCTGGCGCAGGCGGTTCGGGAGGGAGGCAGCCAATGTTAGCCAAGCGGATTATTCCCTGTCTGGACGTGCGGGACGGACGGGTGGTAAAAGGGGTAAACTTCGTCAATATCCGGGATGCGGGAGACCCTGTGGAGCTTGCCGCCTACTATGACCGTCAGGGAGCGGACGAGATTGTCTTTCTGGACATCACTGCCACCCATGAGGCGAGAAAAACCGTGGCGGACGTGGTGCGCCGCACGGCGGAGCAGGTTTTTGTCCCCCTGACTGTGGGGGGCGGCATCCGCACGCTGGAGGACTTCCGGGAATTGCTCCGGGCGGGGGCGGACAAAATCTCCGTCAACTCCGCCGCTGTGAAAGACCCGAGCCTGATTGCCCGTGCGGCGGAGCGGTTCGGGAGCCAGTGCGTGGTACTGGCCATTGACGCAAGGAAAAACGCTGAGAACCGGTATGAGGTGGTCATTGCCGGGGGACGGATTGCCACCGGGCTTGACCTGATCCAATGGGCAAAGGAGGGGGAGCGCCTTGGCGCAGGAGAGATTCTCCTCACCTCCATGGACGCAGACGGCACAAAGGCGGGCTTTGATCTGGACATGACCAGAGCGGTGACGCAGGCGGTACACATCCCGGTGATCGCCTCCGGGGGCTGCGGCAGCCTGCAGGACTTCGGGGACGTGTTCCGGGAGACGGGCTGTGATGCGGCGCTGGCTGCGTCCCTGTTCCACTTCGGGGAGTTGACAGTGCCTCAGGTGAAGGACTACCTCCGCACGCAGGGCATACCCGCCAGAAAGTGAGGGAAAACTGTGTTTGATTTAGACCTGCTGTTTCAAAAGTCCCAACTGATTCCCGTCATCATTCAGGACAGAGAAAGCCGGGATGTGTTGATGCTGGGCTTTACCAACCGGGAGGCGGTGGAGCTGACCCTGAAGACCCACACGGCGTGGTTCTGGTCCCGCAGCCGCAACAAGCTCTGGAACAAGGGGGAGAGCTCCGGCAATTTCCTGTATGTGAAGAAAATGGTGACGGACTGCGACACGGATACCCTGCTCTATCTCTGCGACCCGGCAGGCCCTGCCTGCCACACGGGGGCGAGGAGCTGCTTTTTCAACGATATTTGGGAGGAAGAACAACATGGCTGACAATCCGCTGCAAACCCTCTACGATGTAGTGGCTGACCGCAGAATCAACCCCAGCGAGAACTCCTATACCTGCTACCTTTTCTCCAAGGGTCTGGACAAGATTCTGAAGAAGGTGGGAGAGGAGAGCGCCGAGACCATTATCGCCGCCAAAAACGGCGTGCAGGAGGAGACGGTGGGAGAGATTTCCGACCTGCTCTATCACCTCACGGTGCTGATGGTGGAGCAGGGCATCCCCCTCTCCGCCGTCATGGAGGAGCTGGAACGGCGCAGCGGTAAAATCGGGAACCTGAAGGTGTTCCACGAAAGCGACCACAATACATAACGAAAAAAGACACGGTCTGCCGGATTGTTACGGCAAACCGTGTCTTTTTATTGTTTGTCCTGCTCCTGCGCCTCCGCCTCCAGCTCCGCAAGCAGCCGTCTGTCCTGCTTGGAGGACAAATCCAGCTTTTCATACAGGTCAGGCCTGCGCTCTCTTGTGCGGAGAATGGACTGCTTGCGCCGCCATTTCTCGATATTGGCATGGTGTCCGCTGAGAAGGATAGGGGGAACCGCCCGGCCATGCCAGACCTCCGGTCTGGAATACTGGGGATATTCCAGCATACCTGCCCAGTGGCTCTCGTTCTCGTAGCACTCCGGCGTGGACAGCACCCCCGGCACCAGACGGCACACCGCATCCGCAATGGCCATGGCGGGAATCTCCCCTCCGGTGAGGACAAAATCCCCAAGGGACAGCTCCTCGTCCACGCACTCGTCAATGAACCGCTGGTCAATGCCCTCGTAGTGGCCGCAGACCATGATAAAGCGGTCATACCCGTCCCGCAGGCGCAGGGCATCCGCCTGCCTGAACACATGGCCGCAGGGGGAGAGGAAGATGGTGTGCAGCCGCTGTCCCGCCTGCTGGCAGATGTGCGCCCAGCAGCGGTAGAGGGGGTCAGCCTGCATGACTGCGCCGTGGCCGCCGCCGTAGGGGTAGTCATCCACCTGATTCTGTTTGTTTGTTGTGAAGTCCCGAATCTGCCATGTGTTGATGCGGATGATATTCCGCTCCTGCGCCCTGCCTAAGATGGACTCGCAGAGCATATCCCCCACGGTGTCCGGGAAGAGGGTCATAATGTCGATCTGATACAACCGCGTCACATCCCTTCCAGCGGGGCGAAGGCGATATAGCCCTCCTCTGGGTGAATGCCCCGGACAAAGGCGGGCACGTCGGGAATCATCCGCTCCCCGCAGGCGCTTTGAATCACATAGATGTCATGGGCGGGGTAGGAGAGGATCTCCTTCACCGTGCCCAGCACCTCGCCGGTGTCGGCGTCCCTTGCCTCAAGCCCGATGAGATCCACC
>CAJOOV010000294.1 GCA_905236265.1 uncultured Oscillospiraceae bacterium
ACTTCAAAGTGGGGCGTGGTGGCCTCGCAGGCGGCGCAGCCGGAACCAAGCACCTCAATGGCTTTGTGGGCCTTGTTCCCCATATACTTGTCCACCAGCTCCGTGGCGCACACGACAACCGCCGCCGCGCCGTCGCATTTCAATTCCAGACCGCTGGCCCGGAGAAAGTCGCCCATCTTGGGGTTGTAGGGGGAGCGCATATAGTCCATCACGTTCTCAAACCCTGCCTCTTTTGCCAGCTGCTCATAGGTGCGCCGCTCAATGGCGAGGGGGTTGACGGAGGCGTTGCGGCGGTTATTGATGCACATCCAGTTCAGGGTGTCGTCCATCTCCTGATCGGTGAGACCCCGTGTGCGCTTGTACCATTCGGCGGCATCGTCATAGATCAGCTCCTGACCTGCCATCAGGCTGCGGGTGTAGTTGCGGTCATAGAGCCATGCGGTGGTCTGCAGGAACTTGTCCATGGTCATCTTCTCCCGCTTGTAGGGATGATTCCCCACGGCGAGAGAGTCGCCGAACTCCACGCAGCCGGAGAGCACGCAGTTATACTTGCCGGAGGCCACGGCGTTCACTGCCTCTTCAATGGCATAGTAGCCGGTGCAGCAGGCTTCGGAGTGGTGGATGGAGGCTTTGCCCTTCATGCCGAACCAGTTGGCGATCTGGATATTGGGGGTGAGGTAGTTGGAGCCGTTGAGGGGGCTTGCCTCGCCGTGGAAATAGAAGTCGATGTCCTGGGGATTGACCCCGGCATCCTCCATGGCCTGAATGGCGGCGTAGCCGAACATCTCGCCCTCGGTAAGGCCGTTGGTCTCCGGATTGTCCACGGTGTACATGAAGGGAGTGCATCCCACACCGATGATGGATACGCTCCGGCTGTATGGGTTGACTTTGGTTTGGTTCATACGTTCCTTGCTCCTTTCACTTGCCCCTCCCCCATAAAGGGGGAAGGGAATAGATTACGGTTCCAGAATGGTCTTTGCCAGCGCCTGACAGGGCTTTTCGATCAGCAGGGAGGCCACAAACCCCACCAGATGAAGGATGGGATAGGTTTTCCACCAGATGGCGACAATCCCCGGCACCGCCCCTAAGTTAATCAGGGCGATGGTAAAGCTGACGATGGTGACGAAGATAGCGTTGATAACGAAGGTGCGCAGCACCCTGTGCCCCAGCGAGCCCTCCTTCAGCCCTGCGGCGTTGGCGGCAGCGGTGCCGATGAGCGCCACGGGAATGGCAAGGCCGGAGATATAGTTGATGCAGAACGCCTCAAACATGCCCACCAGATAGGTTCCGGTGTCCACAAAGCCGCCGTTTAAGATAGTTGCGGCAGAGTTGATGACAAAGGCAAGGCAGAGATCCTGCAGCAGCACCATCAGCTCAGTCTCTTTCCTCGTCATGGCTCACTCCTCCGGCACCCAGACGGGAACGCCGGTGTAGACCTTGGCCTCCTCCTGCCCGGAGAGCACCCGGATAGCGCCTGCGGCCATGGCCTCCAGCTCAAACTCGCCGGGATAGGCGGTGACAGGGGCGATCCAGGAGCAGCGGCGGGTGATGGTGTCCACCAGCTCCTTGTTGTGAACCATGCCGCCGCCCAGCAGAATGCCGTCCACCTGTCCGTCCAGCACAGCGGCCATAGCGCCGATATACCGGACGATCTGATAAATCATGCTCTCCCACACGTTCTTTGCCTCCGTATCTCCGGCAGCGGCACGCCGGCTCACCTCCAGAGCGTCAGAGGTGCCCAAATGGCTGACAAAGCCGCCTGTCTTGGTACACAGGGAGAGGACTTCCTTCTTGTCCGGGTGGTCGAAGCAGTAGCGGATGAGCTGTGCGGCGGGCAGGGAGCCGCAGCGGGTGGGAGCCATGGGGCCCTCGCCGCCCACAATGTCGTTGCCGTCGATCATCCTGCCCTTGCGGTGGGCGGAGATGGAGATGCCGCCGCCGATGTGGCAGACTACATAGTTTTTGTCCTCATAGTCCCAGCCATGGCTCTTGCTGTGGCGGATAGCGGTCTCCTTCAGGTTCAGGGCGTGGAGATGCACGTTGCGGTACAAGCCCTTCACGCCGGTGAACCGGGCGTTCAGGCACAGCTCGTCCGTGTCCGGGGGATTGACCACAAAGCAGGGCTTGCCGTACTGGCTGGCAAAGCCGTAGGCGATCTGGGGACCCAGCTGGGCGGGGTGCTGCACTCCGTTTGCCCCCCGCCGGGCGTGATCCAGCAGCACGTCGTTAATGGCATAGGTGCCGCCCTCCACTGCCATCAGCCCGCCGCCTCTGCCTACAAAGGCATCCATGGTGGAAAGGTCGATCTCCGCCTCGGCCAGCTTGGAGAGAATGGTCTCCACCCGGTAGGGGAGCTGGTCGCTGATGGCGGCAAACTCCTTCAGCTTGGCGGCATCATGGGAGACATTGACGGTAAAAAGCTCCTTTTCCCCCTCAAAGCAGCCCACCTTGGTGGAGGTGGAGCCGGGATTGATGCTGAGAATCCGATATGCCATAGCCTCCACCGCCTCTCAGCCCAGCTCGGCAATGTACTCTGCGGCGCTCTCACCGGCCATACGTCCGGAGTTCACGGCAAAGCCCATGGTGTTGCCGGGCAGGGTGAAGTTATAGCTGTCGCCGTAGATGGTGTTGGCATCGGAGCCTGCGCTGTAGAGACCCTCAATGGGCATCTGGTTCTCGTCCAGAACCTCGCAGTATTTGTTGATGCGCACGCCGCCCACGGTGCCGTAGGCTGCCAGATAATATTTGCCCACCAGATACTTGCCCTTGCCGGTGATGGGATGCAGATACTTCTGATCCTTGTGGAACTTGGTGTCCACGCCAGTGGCGCACATCTCGTTGTACTCGTCGATGGTGTCCTGCAGCTTGTCAGCGTCAATGCCCAGCTTCTCCGCCAGCTCGGGGACGGTCTCTGCCTCAATGTAGCCCATATAGTTCTGCTCCACGGCGGTGGCGGCCTGAGCGTCGAAGGCGATGAAGGCGTCGGCGGGGTGAACGATGTCCACGATGTCCGGGCCGTTGCGCTTATACTCTCTCAGAATGCCCTCGTCCATGATGCAGTAGGCGTAGTTGCCCGGCTGGAGATGGATGGCGTTGCCGGTGAAGGTGGTGTTGCCCATCTTGCCCTCGTCCATGAAGCGGTCGCCCAGCTGGTTGATAAGCAGGTTGGGCTGGCGCAGCACGGCGTCCAGCAGGAACCAGTTCAGGTTGTCGGGAATCTGATAGATGGCCTCAATATTGGCGCCGAACTTGGCAGCGCCCACCTCCCACATCATCCGCAGTCCGTCGCCGGTGATGCCGGGAATCATGAAGGGGAAGAAGTCCTCTGCCAGATGCAGGCCGAACTCCTGAGCGATCATCTCCTTGTTGTTGCCAAAGCCGCCGGTGGCCACGATGACCGCCTTGCCCCGGACTTCCATGCCGTTGCCGTCAGCGTCCACTGCCACAGCGCCCACAACCTTGCCGTCCTCCTGAATCAGGCTCTGGGCGGGCGTGCCCAGCAGAATCTCACAGCCCAGCTCCTTTGCCCGCTGGGTCATCACCCTGACCATGGCGCTGGCAGCACGGGGGCCAATGACGCCGTTCTCCGGCTTGACGATGTGCCATGTGGCCTCGGACTCCTTGAAGTAGCGGAAAGCGCCTGCAAACTCCACGCCCATGTCCTGCAGCCACTCAATGGTGTCGGCGCTCTTGTTGAAGTAGGTCTGCACCAGATCCTCGTCCACGTTGTAGTGGGTGTACTCCATGTGCATCTTCAGCGCCTCGGCCACGCTGATATTGTTGAAGTTGGCCTTCTGAATCTTGGTGTCAATGCCCAGAGGCCCCATGCCCATGTTGGCGGCGCCGCCGGTGGCGCTGGATTTCTCCAGAATGATGCTCTTAAGCCCCTTCTCACCTGCTGCAATGGCGGCAGCCAGTCCGGCGGGGCCTCCGGCCACGATGACAATATCGGTCTGCAGTGTTTTCACAATATTCACCTGAACTTTCTCTATGGTTTTTGCAGCGGAGACCTGCTCCGCAGGCTTCACGGTCTTTCCGGCGGCGGCATAGATGCGCTTGCGCTTCACAGCGGTGCGCTCCGTGCGCTCCTGGGCGGCAATTCTGGCGCCCTTGATCTTCACAGGTCTGGACGGGAGCTTGGGCAGCTTGCCGGAGACCTTCTTCACAGCGCCCTGAGGGCAAACGTCCAGACACTTGCCGCAGCGGGTGCAGTCAAAGCTGTCCAGCACGGACACATAACCGTCCTTTGCCGTGATTGCCCCGCAGGGGCAGACTTCGGCGCACTTGCCCTCGCCCTTGCAGAGTGCGGGGTCGATATAGAACTGGGTCAGCGCCAGACAGACCTGGGCGGGACATTCCTTCCGGCGGATGTGGGCATCCGTCTCCGAAGCAAAGGCGTCCAGCAGCGTCAGGGCGGGCAGCCCCGCACTGTCACCCAGCGAGCAGGAGCAGGAGAGGGTCATGGCCTGCGCAATTTCCTCCATAAAGGCGGTGTCCTGGGGCTTTGCCCGTCCGGTGGTGATCTCCTCCACGCACTGGGAGAGCTGATACAGCCCCTCCCGGCAGAAGGTACACTTGCCGCAGCTCTTTTTCCGAAGGGCAAGAATTTCCTCTCCCGCCAGAGCAACGGCGCAGTGATGGCTGCTGATGGGGTGAATGACTCCGCTCCGGCTCTCCAGCGCACCCACTGTCAGTTCAGACACCTGCTGAGCGTTAAAGAACCGGTGATCCGCCAGAATACCCTTTCCCTCTCCCACAAGGGAGGAAACCGGCGTGGAGGGGTCAACCTCCTGAGGCGCACCCTCGCCCACGGCGATGAGCACGCCACAGGCTCTGCCCATCAGCGCCTCGCTCATGGCCGCCAGCTCGTCCAGCGGCACCAGCAGGTCGCCCTCGTGGGCACGCTTGTCCACCATGTCCTCCTGCGTGACGGTCAAATCAAGCTCCGCAATCCCTGCGTTTGCCTCCAGCTCCTGCACATTCACCTTGCAGTTCACACTCAGCTCTGCGCCGGAAGCGCCGGTGAGCAGGGTGAGAATCTTCAAGCCTGCGATCACCCCGGCGGGGTTGCAGTGCAGCAGGGCGTTTTTCATGCCGTCGGTGTCCTGATTCCAGAGGGCACCGACTACCTTGCCGCACACGGCGGCTCTTGTGCCGAAGACGGTCTCCAGCTCGCCTCTGGTCATGCCCTTCAGCCTGACCAGCGCATCTGCGTTGTTGTTCAGTAACATGTCAGCCCCTCCTCTCACTGAATCTCGGCCTCTGGGGTGTAGTCGCTCCACAGACGGTGTTCGGTAATGCCGAAGCGGAGATCACACTGCAGGCAGCGCCCCGCCTCGCCGCAGATCTTTGCGTCACAGATGCCGCCGCTGATGGGGGCGAAGCTGTCCTTTCGCACCTCAGCAGGGACAAAGGCCTCCTCCGCCCGCTCCAGATACCCAAAGCCGGGCACCTTGCCGATATACTGGCTGGGGATTTCCACGGGGGCAAGCACCTCGGAGATGTCGCCGTCTCCGCCCAGATATTTGTCAATGACCTCCGCAGCCTCCCGGCCGGAGGCAATGGCCTGCACCACGCTCTTAGTGCCGTAAATGGCATCGCCGCAGGCGAAAATGCCCTCAACGCTGGTGTTCAGCGTGCCGGGCTTGGTGGCGATACAGTTGCCCCGGCCCCGTTCCAGACCGGAATCCTCCGCCAGATCAGTGCGCTGACCGGTGGCAAAGATGACGGTATCGCACGCAATGGTGTGCTCGCTGCCCTCCACCTTCTTGATGATGGCGCGGCGGTTCTCATCAAAGGTGAA
This sequence comes from uncultured Oscillospiraceae bacterium, assembly GCA_905236265.1. GTDB lineage: Bacteria > Bacillota > Clostridia > Oscillospirales > Oscillospiraceae > Onthomonas. Next base: position 5,804 of record CAJOOV010000294.1, read on the forward strand.
GCTCTCAATGTCGCAGAAGGTGACGCTGGAAACAGCGTCCTCGCCGTTGATAGACTCGAAGGTCTGTCCGGGATGGACATGGATGCCCTCTTCGGTGGCCTGCTCGATCTCCTCGTCGTCAGCGGTCATAATCTCCCGCTTCTCCAGACAGGCAAGGTGAACCTCCTGCGCCCCCAGCCTCACGGCGCTGCGGGCGCAGTCAAAGGCCACGTTGCCGCCGCCCAGAACGATCACCCGCTTACCCATGCCGGTGGGCTCACCCATGGAGCAGTTTTTCAGAAACTCAGAGTTCACAAACACGTTTTTCAGACCGCTGCCCTTCATCGGCAGGCGCACGCCCCCGTGGGTGCCTACGGCCATCAGCACGGCATCAAACTCCTTCAGCAGCTCCACCGGATGATCCACCCGGCAGTTGGTCTCCACCTTCACGCCGTTGTCAATCACATAGCCGCACTCCTTGTCCACCACCTCACGGGGCAGACGGTAGGAGGGGATGCCGTACTGAAGCTGCCCGCCCAGCTTGGGATAGGCCTCCTTCAGCGTCACCTCATGTCCCTGCTTGGCAAGGTACATGGCAGCGGTCATCCCGGCAGGGCCGCCGCCCACCACGCAGACCTTTTTCCCCGTGGGGGGCAGGTGCTTCTGCTTGGACTGCCAGAGGCTGTTGTCCGTATGCTCGGCGGCATAGCGCTTGATGTTGCGGATCGAAATCGGCTCGTTGACCTGCCCGCGGCGGCACTGGCCCTCACAGGTATGGGCACAGACCCGGCCGAGACACTCCGGGAAAG
>CAJOOV010000295.1 GCA_905236265.1 uncultured Oscillospiraceae bacterium
CCATATAGAAGTAGCCCTCGCCCTCCTCCGCATTGGTGACGGCAATGCCCTCATCCCCTGCGCTCAGGTTCAGGGCGGCATCGCAGATGCGCAGGCTGTCGTTGGCATGGATGGCATCCCCGGAGGACTCCACCGTAATCGTGCCGCCGGTGATGACCAGATCATCGTTTGCCGTAATGCCGTGCTGGCAGCCGCCGGATACGGTGAGGGTGCCGGAGCCGTTGATGGTGAGGTCATCGTGGGCAAAGATCACGCCGTCCGTGCCCTCCTCCAGCGCCTCATCGTTGTACTCCGTGCCGCTGGTGAGGGTGTTTTCACTGTTCTCTGCCAATGTGAGAAACACCTTGTCGGCCTGCTCCACCCGGATGCAGGCATCGTCTGAGCACTTCACGCTCACCCCATCAAGGAGCAGATACACCTTGGAGGACTCATCAGCGTCCACGATGATGCTGCCGTCTGTGAGGCTGCCGGAGAGGACATACCTGCCCGCCCCGGCAATCACCACATTTCCGTCCAGAAAATAGGCGCCGTTGCCCTCCACTGTGCCGCTCTCTCCTTCCAGCAAGATGGTGACGGCGCTGCCGCCGTCCCAGCTCCCCTGCAGGTCGTTTGCGGTAAAGTAGGCGGAGTCGGAGTTTTGCTCTGCGTCCTCGTCCACCACCGCCTGCATCCCCAGTGCGGTGCCGTTCATAAACAGGAAGGTCAGTATCAGGGCGATTACCAGAACGACAACGCAGATCAGGTCAATATGCTTGTGCGTTGACATGGAACTCCCTCCTTACCCCATGTATTCGCCGTTATAGCTCACCAGAACGGCGCTTTGTACGCCCTTCATGTCGGACAGCTCATTGATAAAGTCGGTGTTGTCGTCCTTCAGGCGAATCTCCATATTCAGCTCCACTGCGCCCCGCTGGGCGGACTTGCTCTTCACGCAGCAGCGCTGGGTGTGGCTCTTCAGGTATTCCTGTACGGCGGTCTCACTGCGGTGTCCGTCGCACTGCACCACCACAATGTAGGGATTGGTGTGGCTCTTGCGGTTGACGAAGACCAGCAGCATCACGCCGATGAGCAGGCTGCCGAACACAGCCAGAGGAATCAGTCCCGCAGCCAGAACAATGCCCGCCGCAATGGACCAGAACAGGAAGGCGATGTCCAGCGGCTCCTTGATTGCCGTGCGGAACCGGACGATGGACAGTGCGCCCACCATGCCCAGAGAGAGCACCACGTTTGAGGTGATGGCAAGGATGACCAGAGCGGTAATCATGGTCAGGGCAATCAGAGTCACGCCGAAGGAGGAGGAGTACATCACGCCGGTATAGGTCTTTTTGTACACAAAGAAGATGAACAGCCCCAGACAGAAGGCCAGAGCCAATGCCAGCACCATATCCACTGCGCTGACTGCGGTGACGTTGGAGAGAAAGCTGGACTTGAAAATATCACTGAATGTCATGGTAAAACGCTCCTTTTCTGATTACCCGTAAATTCTGCACTGTGCGTACTTGGAGAAGGCGGCGGCTCTGCGCCCCTTTAGCTGGACGGCGTCCCGAATCGTTTCGGGCAGCCAGTTGTCCCACTTGACCTCCAATAGGATGGGGGCGTCTCCTGCGGGAATGGTGACGCAGGAGGGGCTGAGAAAGTGCTGTACATCCCAGCCGGTGCGGATATTGTAGTCAAGGGTCACCCGGACGTTTCCGGGGGGATAGAGGAAGGGCTCTCTGGTGTAGTCCACAATGGTGCGTCCCCGCAGCCCCTGCGTCACCATCTTCCGGTGCAGCTCCCGCACCAGCGGGAGGGGGCTGTCCTTCATCCAGTCAATCTCCCCCAGCGCAATTGCCTGCGCCTGCTCAGCCGTCAGGTCTGCGCTGGCCTTGGTGCCAAGACCCCCCACCTTGCTCTTTTTCTCAAGGTGGATCACAGAGGTGTCCCCGTTATAAAAGCGGATGCGAAACTTCTCCCTGCGGCTCACACCATCCAGCTTCTCCCGCAGCGCTTTATCCGTGGGTGTGTCAAAATAGAGGCTGCGGATGAGATACTTCCCGTCAATGGCGTGGGGATCCGGCCTTGCCACTGCCCGCATTCTCTGGCGCAGGGCAATCAGGTCGCTCCCGTCAATCTCGTGCTTCCACTCGTGGCGGTATTGCATCCAATTCACTTCCTTTCACGCTCCCGCAGGAGCCGGTTTATCGTTTCAAGCGGGGAAGCGGTGTTCCCTTGCTCTGGTGACAGAATACACGGCGAAGCTGAAATGTTGCTGAAAGCCGGGGCGGTTTTTTTCAGGAAATCCGCCCTGCAAAAACAGGGGAGGTTTGTTGCACACAGGGGTATTGCGTGGTATAATACGGAAAAAATGCGGGAGGTGAGGCGTATGGAGCGAAGCGGGAGCTATTACAGAAAGGATATGTTTTTGGGCGAGCTGGAGCGGCTCAACGAAAAGGGCACACGCTTTTGCTTCATCCTCGGCGCCGGTGCATCCCGCTCCTCCGGGGTTCCCACCGGTCAGGACATGATGCGGGACTGGCGGAAAATGCTTCTGAAAGAGACGCCTGAACTCCTGAATGCCCGTCTTGTCCAGCTCGGCGTATCCGGCGAGACATGGAGCCGGATTTGCGCCAATGACTACGCCTTTGACAGCAGGGACTACTTTACCCTCTATGACCTGCTCTATGACACTATGCCGGAGGAGGGTGAGGAATACCTGCTCCAATCCATGGAGGGCAAATCGCCCTCCACAGGCTATCAGCGCCTTGCGAAGCTTCTGGCGGCGTCAAAACACAACGTGGTAATCACCACCAACTTCGACGCTCTGACCGAGACAGCCTATCGAAACGCCACCAAAAGGGAGGCAAGGGTCATCGGCAGTCCTCATGATGCGTCCTTTATCCGCAAAGCCCTGCAAAAACGTCCCCTGATTGCAAAAATCCACGGAGACGCCATGCTTCGCCCCCTGAATCGAAGCCGGGAGCTGAAGGCGCTGGAACGCCCCTGGCCTGACAAGCTGACCCAGCTCTTTGGCGTATACACCCCTATTGTCATCGGCTACGGCGGCGGCGACCGCACCCTGATGACCTTCCTGCGTCAGGCGGACTGCGTGGATCGGGTCTACTGGTGCTCCATGAAGGAGCGGGAGTCGGATGAAATTGAGGACTTCCTCGCCGCAGATGCCGCCGTGCGCCACCTCATCCAGATTCAGGGCTTTGATGAGATTATGGAGGACATTTGCCGCTGCCTGATGCCCCAGCCAAAACCCTCCGTCACTCCGCCCAAACCCGCCCCGCAGAAAACCCCGGAACCCCCGGTTCAGAAACAGCCAGAGCCGCCCATCCCCCAGACCGCCCCCGTCTCGGAAAAGCGTCAGGAAGCCCCGGTTCAGAAGCAGCCGGTATCGGCGCTTCCCCCAAAGCGCAAAAAGGCTCCTCCGGTTCTTGACGGGGATCGTCTCCGCTCTCTGAACAGCAAGGAATCCATTCTCCGTCTCGTGCTGAGGGACACGCTGGACGGCGTGCCGGAGAGGGCGGCTGACTTCTCACAAGGGCGTAACAAAACCGTGCGTTGCTGGCGGAAGGACGATACCCTCTATCTGGCGGGAGACGGCGGCATTTCCGTCCCCCGCAGCTGCTTACTACTGTTTGACGGTTGGTCAAAGCTGGAGACCATCGCCGGGGCGGAGCTGCTGGATACCCGAAACGTGACGGATATGTACGGGATGTTCTACGGCTGCTCCTCCCTCCACACGCTGGACGTCAGCCGGTGGGATACCAGCAACGTGACGGATATGAGCCGGATGTTCAACCGCTGCTCCTCCCTCCAAGCGCTGGACGTCAGCCGGTGGGATACCAGCAACGTGACGGATATGAGCTGGATGTTCGACCACTGCTCCTCCCTCCA
>CAJOOV010000296.1 GCA_905236265.1 uncultured Oscillospiraceae bacterium
GATTACCAATGTCTCCCACGACCTGAAAACGCCCCTGACCTCCATTATCAACTATGTTGACCTGCTCAAGCAGACGGACATTCAGGATGAGACGGCGAGGAGCTATATTGAGGTGCTGGAACGAAAGACCCAGCGGCTGAAAACCCTCACCGAGGATCTGGTGGAGGCCAGTAAGGCGGCCACCGGGACGATTGGGGTGCATCTGGAACGGCTGGATGTGGGTCAGCTCATTGCCCAGGCGGCGGCGGAATACGATGACCGGCTGACCAATGCGGGACTGACGCCTGTTGTGAAGCGGCCGGAGCACCCCTGCACCATACTGGCGGACGGACGGCATCTCTGGCGGATTCTGGACAACCTGCTGAGCAACTGCACCAAATACGCCATGCCCCAGACCAGAGTCTATCTGGAGGCGGCGGAGGAGGGGGAGCGGTGCGTCATCTCCGTGAAGAATATCTCCGCTGAGGAGCTGGACATTCCCGCCGAGGAGCTGATGAAGCGCTTTGTCCGGGGGGACAGCGCAAGGTCAACGGAGGGCAGCGGACTGGGACTCTCCATCGCCCGGAATCTGGCGGCGGCGCAGGGGGCGGGCTTTGATCTGGTGGTGGACGGCGACCTGTTCAAGGCGCTGATTACCTTCCCGCTGGCAAAGGACACGGCAGAGCCGGTACAGTAACCACAAAAACCACCTTCTGAGGCAATCCGCCCCGGAGGTGGTTTTTCTTGCATAAGGGGGAAAAACTTGGTACAATGATTGCCGATTGATGGGAGGGAGTGCTATGTCCAAACGCACGAAGGGGATTATCTGTATCATCGTGTCTGCCTTCTGCTTTGCCATGATGAATACCTTTGTCCGCCTCTCCGGGGACTTGCCCAGTGTGCAGAAGAGCTTTTTCCGAAACTTTGTGGCCATGTTTATCGCCCTTGGCGTGCTGCTGCGCTCCGGCGGGGGATTTCGGATGCAAAAGGGATGCCTCCCCCTCCACCTGCTGCGCTCCGGGCTGGGTACGCTGGGCATTTTGTGTAATTTCTACGCCATTGACCACCTTGTGCTGGCCAATGCCTCCATGCTGAATAAAATGTCCCCCTTCTTCGTACTGGTCTTCTCCTTTTTCATCCTGAAGGAGAGGATGCAGCCGGTGCAGGTGGCGATTGTGGTCACGGCGTTTGTGGGCAGCCTGTTTATCATCCAGCCTGTGCCGGACAATCTGGAGCTGTTCCCCTCCCTGATGGGCTTTGCGGGGGGCATGTGCGCCGGGTTTGCCTATACCATGGTGAGAGCCATGGGGCTGCGGGGAGAGCGGGGGCCTTTCATTGTCTTTTTCTTCTCCGCCTTCTCCTGCGCCGTCACCCTGCCCTATCTGCTGCTCCACTTTGCGCCCATGACCGCCCGGCAGCTTCTCATGCTCCTTGGCGCCGGTCTCAGCGCAGCGGGGGGACAGTTTACCATCACCACCGCCTATACCTTTGCCCCCGGACGGGAGATCAGCGTCTATGACTACACCCAGATCATCTTCTCCACCCTCATCGGCTATCTGGTGTTTCAGCAGGTGCCGGACGTGTGGAGCTGGGTGGGCTATGTGCTGATCGTGGGGGCGGCCATCGTCATGTTTCTCTACAACAACGGAAAGCTGGGAAAGGAGGCGCAGGCATGAGAGATTATTTCCAACCGGAGCTGACACCGGATCAGCTTCGTGCCATGAGCTCCCTTGCCCTTGCCCACATGGGGGACTGCGTGTATGAAATCCTTGTCCGGGGCTGGCTGTGCGCAGGCGGGCTGGAGGTAAACGGCAATCTCCACCGGGAGACGGTACAGCGGGTGAAGGCGCCTGCCCAGGCGCTGGCGCTGGACGGAATTCTTCCCCTGCTGGACGAGCAGGAGCTGGGCGTGGTTCACCGGGGGAGAAACGCCAATATCCACATGATTCCCAAGGGGGCGAGCCGGGGAGAGTACCGCAAGGCCACCGCACTGGAGGCGCTGTTCGGCTGGCTCTATCTCCAGCGCAGGACAGAGCGGCTCAACGCCCTGTTTGACCACATTATCCGAACACAGGAAGCAGGTGAAAACTGATGCCCATGGATGCGGCGACCCTCACGGCGCTGGTGCAGGAGATACAGCCGGAGCTGGAGGGGGCGAAAATCGACAAAATCTTTCAGCCGGGCAGGGACGAGCTGATCCTTGCCCTGCGCACCGGCGGGGGAAACCGGCGGCTGTTGCTCACGGCGAACCCCTCCCAGCCCCGGCTTCAGTTTACCGCCGTCAGCCGGGAGAATCCCGCCTCGCCCCCCATGTTCTGTATGCTGCTGCGAAAGCACCTCACCGGGGCGAAAATCCGCACCGTCACCCAGCCTGCCATGGAGCGGCTGGTGGATCTGGAGCTGGAGTGCCGGGACGAGCTGGGGGACACGGTGAGCCGCCACCTGATTCTGGAGGCCATGGGGCGGCGTGCCAACCTGATTCTCACCGACGCACAGGGACGCATTACCGACTGTATCCGCAAGGTGGACGGGGAACTGAGCCAGCTTCGGGCGGTGCTGCCGGGGCTTTACTACCGCCTGCCCCCTGCCAGAGAGGACAAGCAAAACCCTGCCCTGACGCAGGAGGAGGCGTTTATGGAGCTTCTGAACGCCGCCCCCAGAGAGGCCGTGGCGGCGGATTGGCTTCTTGACCGTTATTCCGGCCTTTCCCCGCTGCTGTGCCGGGAGATCGTCTGCCGCGGGGGAGGAGATGCCGGGGAGCGGCTGAACTGCCTTGACCGTAAGGCGCTGTGGCAGGCCTTCCGCTCCGTCATGGAGCAGATCCATACCCCACAGCCCACCGCCCTGCTGAGAGAGGGGGAGTATAAGGACTTCTCCTACCTCCCCATTGTCCAGTACGGGGATTATTACGAAAAGCGGACGTACCCGGACTTCTCCTCTATGCTGGATGATTACTATGCCCAGAGGGAGAACACCCAGCGGGTGCGGCAAAAGGGCATGAGCATCACCAAACAGGTCACCAACCTGAGAAACCGTGTCCGGCGCAAGCTGCAGGCGCAGCAAAAGGAGCTGGAGGCCGCCCGGAACCGGGAGCAGTACCGGCTGGACGGGGATCTGATTACCGCCAATCTCTACCGGATGCAAAAGGGACAGCGCAGCCTCACCGCCGTGGACTATTACGACCCGGAGCTGCGGGAGCGCACGGTTGTTCTCGACCCCCTTCTGACCCCCCAGCAGAATGCGGCGAAGTGCTACAAGAAGTACAACAAGGCAAAAACGGCGGATGTGATGCTGCGGGAGCAGATCAGGCAGGGGATCGGTGAGCTGGACTATCTGGAGAGCGTGCTGGAGACCCTGAACCGGGCGGATGGAGAGCGTGATCTGGAGGAGATTCGCTCCGAGCTGGAGGCGCAGGGCTGTCTCCGGGCACCGAAGGAGCGGAAAAAGCAGACAAAACGCCCCGCCTCCAAGCCTATGGAGTTTACCTCCACGGCGGGACTGCGGATTTCCGTGGGGCGCAACAATACCCAAAACGACCGCCTCACCTGTAAAATGGCAGGGAAAGGGGACTGGTGGTTCCACACACAGGGCATCCACGGCGCTCATGTGATTCTCTGGACAGAGGGAGCGCAGCCGGATGACAAAAGCGTGGAGGAGGCGGCGTGCCTTGCGGCGTGGTTTTCTCAGGCGCAGGGGAGCAGCAGGGTTCCGGTGGACTACACGCCGGTGAAGTATGTGAAAAAGCCGGGCGGAGCCAAGCCGGGTATGGTGGTCTATACCACTTACCGAACCATGCTGGTCAGCCCCCAGCAGGCGCAGGTCAGTGCACTGGCTCAAAAGCCCGCAGGCAAATAAACGGCTTGGGGAGAATAACGGCTTGACCCCCCTTATAGAACGTGATATTATTTTCACAATGGGTCTGACCCAACTCAGCAGAATACAAAATGAGGTGTTTGAAACCATGATTACCAGCTTTGACGAATTGATCTCCCATGTGAAGGAGTGCGGAAAGAAAACACTGGCAGTGGCGGTTGCTCAGGATGACGCCGTGATTGAGGCGGTTCACGCCGCCCATGAGCAGGGCATTGCCGACGCTATTCTGGTGGGCGATGAGGAGAAAATCCGTGCCATCGCCGCCTCTTTGCAGATTGACCCGGATGAATTTCGGATTATCAACGAGCCGGATATGATTCAGGCCTCCCTCACCGCAGTGAAGCTGGCGCATGACGGCGTGGCGGATATGTATATGAAGGGCGTTATCGACACGAAAAACTTCCTGAAGAGCATCCTGAACAAGGAGGTTGGCCTGCGCACGGGCAAGCCCCTGTCCCATGTGGCGCTGTTTGAGGTGGAGGGCGTGAAGCAGCTCCTCTTCCTCACGGACGTGGCCTTTATGACCTATCCCACGCTGGAGGATAAGGTGAACATCATCAACAACACCGTGGAGGTTGCCCACGCCTGCGGCATTGCGTGCCCCAAGGTCGCCCCTGTTGCGGCAGTAGAGGTGGTCAATCCCAAGATGCCTGCCACGGTGGACGCCGCCGAGCTGACGAAGATGAACGAGGAGGGCAAAATCACCGGCTGTATCGTAGACGGCCCCCTGTCCATGGATCTGGCCATTGACCCGGAGGCCGCCCAGCACAAGGGCGCAACGGGACGGAAGATCGTGGGCGATGCGGATGTGCTTCTCTTCCCGGACATCCACGCAGGCAATCTGGTCTATAAGACGCTGGTTCATACCGCAAAGGTGGAAAACGGCTGTATCATCACCGGCACCAAGGTGCCCGTCATTCTCACCAGCCGCTCCGATACCTTCCGCACCAAGGTGAACTCCATTGCGCTGGCCGCCGTGGTGGCTGAGGCGCTGAAGAACGAGTGATTGAGAGGAGAACACACCATGCTGAAAAGTCTGATTATCAATCCCGGCTCCACCTCCACCAAGATCGGCGTCTTTGAGGACGAGCGCCTGCTGTTTGACGAGACCCTCCGCCATCCCACGCAGGAGATTGCCAAATACGCCTCTATCATTGACCAGAAGGACTTCCGTAAGGAGATTATCGTCAGCTTCCTGAAGGAAAAGGGCGTGGATCTGTCCTCCTTTGATGTCATTGTGGGCAGAGGCGGACTGCTCAAGCCCATCCCCGGCGGCACCTATGCCGTCAGTGATGCCCTGCTGGCCGACCTGAAGGCAGGCGTTCAGGGACAGCACGCCTCCAATCTGGGCGGCATTCTCGCCCGTGAGCTGGGGGATGAGATCGGTGTACCCTCCTATATCGTTGACCCGGTGGTGGTGGACGAGCTGACGGAGGTTGCCCGCATCTCCGGTATGCCTGAGCTGCCCCGGCGCTCCATCTTCCACGCCCTGAACCAGAAGGCGGTTGCACGGCGCTACGCAAAGGAAAAGGGCGTTGCCTACGAGGAGCTGAACCTGCTGGTCATCCACATGGGCGGCGGCGTGTCCGTGGGCGCCCATGTGAAGGGACAGGTCGTGGATGTGAACAACATTCTGGACGGTGAGGGCGCTTTCTCCCCTGAGCGTGCCGGTACGGTTCCGGTGGGCGATCTGATTAAGCTCTGCTTCTCCGGCAAGTACACCCAGCAGGAGCTTTATAAAAAGATCTGCGGCAACGGCGGCTATAACGGCTACCTGAACACCAACGATGCCCGCATCGTGGAGCAGCGGGCAAAGGAAGGAGACGAGCTGGCACAGGTGGTGCTGGAGGCGTTCTACTATCAGCTTGCCAAGGACGCAGGCGCCATGTCCGCCGTTATGAAGGGCAAGGTAGATCAGATCATCCTCACCGGCGGCATTGCCTACTCTAAGCTCACCACGGAAAAGCTGACGGAGTATCTGGGCTGGATTGCCCCCATCACCGTCTATCCCGGCGAGGACGAGCTTCTGGCGCTGGC
>CAJOOV010000297.1 GCA_905236265.1 uncultured Oscillospiraceae bacterium
CAACATGAAGGCAGGAATTCATCCTGATTATCAGCAGACCACCATTCGCTGTGCCTGTGGTGCTGTCTATCCCACCGGCTCTACCAAAAAGGACATCCGCGTGGAAGTCTGCGCCAAGTGTCACCCCTTTTTCACTGGTAAGCAGAAAATGGTGGACACTGGTGGCCGCGTGAGCCGCTTCAATAAGAAGTTCGGTCTCGGCAAGTAAGCTGCAAGATAACCCGCACCGAGTTTTCGGCGCGGGTTTTTGCATATTTTCGTCGTGGAGGTAATGCAATATGTTGAAACAAGTGGATGTGGAAACCCTCAGCCCCAATGTATTTCAGGCAATCGGCAGGCAGTGGATGCTGGTGAGCGCAGGCAGCCAAAGCGCCTGCAACACCATGACCGCAAGCTGGGGCGGCTTGGGCATCCTCTGGAACAAGCCCGCCGCCACCGCCTATATCCGCCCCCAGCGGTACACGAAGGAGTTTCTGGACAGGGAGGAATACTTTACCCTCTCCTTCCTGCCTGAGCAGTACCGCAAGGCGCTGGCCTACTGCGGCAGCCATTCCGGAAGGGACGGAGACAAGTGGGAGGGCAGCGGCCTGACCCCTGCCTTCACGCAGCAGGGCGTGCCCTATGTGAAGGAAGCGGAGCTGGTGCTGGTGGTGAGAAAGCAGTTCTGCCAGCAGATGGACCCTGCCTGCATTCTGGATGAGCAGGTGCTGGCAAAGGACTACCCCAACCGGGATTACCACTATATCTATATCGGTGAGATTGTCGCCGCCTATCAGGAGGGATGAGGATTGACCCAGTACGAGAGAATGAAAGCGGGACTGCTCTACGACCCCTGCGACGGGGAGATTATGCGAGAGCAGCTCACCTACCAGGACAGACTCTGGGCGTTTAACCAGCTCAAGCCCTCCCAGTGGGAGGAAAAGAGCCGGTATCTGCAGGAGGTCTTTGCCCAGTGCGGGGAGAACTGCTATATCGAGCTGCCCCTGCGGGCGAACTGGGGCGGGCGCAACGTCCACTTCGGCTCCAATGTCTACGCCAACTCCAACCTGACGCTGGTGGACGACGGGGAGATTTTTGTGGGCGACAGGGTGATGTTCGGCCCCAACGTGACCGTTGCCACCGCCAACCACCCCATTGACCCGGAGCTGAGGGCAAAGGGACTGCAGTACAACCGGGATGTGTACATCGGAGAGAACGCATGGATTGGGGCAGGCGTCGTCATTGTGCCCGGTGTGCATATCGGGGCGAACACCGTCATCGGCGCAGGCAGCATCGTCACACGGGACATCCCGGACAATGTGCTGGCAGTGGGCAATCCCTGCCGGGTGCTGCGCAGCGTGGGGGAGCATGACAGAGAATACTTCTACCGCAGTGAGCGGATTGACTGGGAGGCGCTGGAGGCGTCTCTCGGCTGAGGGCAGCAGGAGGAAGCGTCTTGACAGAATTTGACAGCATCAAAGAGGGCGAGATCAACCGTGCCGTGCTGGTGGGACTGAACGCCAGACGCCAGAGCATCCACGAACAGGTGACGGAGACCACCATGCAGGAGTTGGAGGCGCTGCTGGAGACCGCTGGGGGCACCTGCCTTGCCACTATGATTCAGAACCGGGAGGCTCCCGACCCCGGCAGCTTCATCGGCGAGGGCAAGGCGCAGGAGCTGAAGGAGACGGTTCAGGCGCTGGGGGCGGATCTGGTGATCTTTGACAACGCCCTCTCCCCCTCCCAGGTGCGGGTGCTCACGGAGCTGGTGGGCGTACAGGTGATGGACAGGGCGGGGCTGATTCTGGACATCTTTGCCAAACGTGCCCAGACAAAGGAGGGCAGGCTTCAGGTGGAGCTTGCCCAGTACAAATACATTCTCCCCCGGCTGACGGGCATGTGGGGGCATCTGGTGCGCCAGACCGCCGCAGGCGGGAAAAGCCCTATCGGCACCAGAGGCCCCGGCGAGACCCAGCTGGAGAGCGACCGGCGGCACATTCGCCGGAAAATCCAGAAGCTGGAGGAGGACTTGAAGGAGGTGCGCCGGGTGCGTGCCGTACAGCGGGAGCGCCGGGAGCGCAACGAGGTTCCGGTGGTGGCCATTGTGGGCTATACGAATGCGGGGAAATCCACCCTGCTCAATCAGCTCACCGATGCCGGAATTCCCGCCAATGACCGGCTGTTCGACACGCTGGACACCACCACCAGAACGCTGGAAATCACCGACACCCTCACCGTCCTGCTCTCCGATACCGTGGGCTTTATCCACAAGCTGCCCCATCATCTGGTGGAGGCGTTCAAGGCGACGCTGGAGGAGCTGAGCTATGCGGATCTGCTGCTGCATGTGATCGACGCCTCACGGGAGGACTGGCAGGAGCAGGCGAAGGTGGTGGAGGATCTGATCCGGGAGCTGGGCGCAGAGCAGACCCCCTGCATCCGGGTGTTCAACAAGTGCGATCTGGTCACCGGAGAGATTCTCCCCCATGGGGAGGACGTGGCGGCCATCTCCGCAAGGACGGGCGCCGGGACGAAAGACCTCCTTGCCGCCATCGCAAAAAGGCTGGACAACGGGGTGAAGCAGGTGACCCTGCGCCTGCCCTATGACAGGGGCGGTATGCTGGACAGGCTCTACCGGGAGGCGAAGGTGGAGAGCGTGGAGTACGGCGAGCACATTGAGGTGGTTGCCCGCTGCACCCCGAAGGTGCTGGGACAGCTTCGCCAATACGTCTGGCCGCCCATGGAGGAGGCAAAGGAGGCGTGGGAATACTGATGGAACCCTACTATATCCCCACATCGGACAGCGAGACAGAGTTCACGGAAAAGCGCTCCCGCTTCATCGGCCATGTGGCGCATGTTACCACCGAGGAGCAGGCGAGAGACTTCATTACCGCCATGAAAAAGCGCTATCACGATGCCCGGCACAACTGCTGGTGCTATATCCTCCGGCAGGAGGGCATTGTCCGATACTCCGACGACGGCGAGCCTCAGGGCACCGCCGGACAGCCCATGCTGAACGTATTCCAGAGGCAGGGGATTACCGACGTAGTCTGTGTGGTCACCCGGTATTTCGGCGGTATCCTGCTGGGAGCAGGCGGGCTGGTGCGTGCCTACTCCAAAAGCGCAAAGGATGCCATGGACGCCGCCGGAATCTCCGTGGTGCGCCGGTGGGTGAGCATGGACATTCCCTGTGACTACAGCCGTTTTGCCCGCCTGCAGCAGGAGACGGAGAGCGCACAGGGGATTGTGACGGAGGTTGTCTACGGCGCAGATGTGACGCTGAAGGTGCTGCTGCCGGAGGAAGGAGCGCAGGCGTACCGGCAGCGGATTTCCGACCTGTCAGCGGGGAGCGTACACCCCGTGGTGACAGGGGAGGCGCTGCGCAGCGTGCCTGTTTCATAAGAAAGGAACTGGAACAATGGATTGGAAGCCCTATGAGCACAATGTGAAATACTACGAGACAGACCAGATGGCCATTGTCCACCACTCCAACTATATCCGCTGGTTTGAGGAGGCACGGGTGGACTGGCTGGAGCAGGTGGGACTGCCCTATGACGAGATGGAGCGCCGGGGGATTATCATACCCGTGCTGAGCGTTTCCGCCGAGTATAAGACCATGACCCGCTTCGGGGAAACGGTGCGGATTCTCCCCCGGCTGGAGAAATACAACGGGGTGCGCATGGAGGTGAGCTACACGGTGGTGAACGCCGGGAGCGGCGAGGTGCGCTGCGTGGGCAGGAGCGGCCACTGCTTTCTGAACCGGGATTATAAACCGCTGATTCTGAAAAACACCGCCCCGGATTACCACGCTGTTTTCCAGCAGGTCTACGCTGCCTGTCACCGGGAGGAGTGAGCGCTGACTGCCCAGCGTTCCCCCTTGTGGGATTGCCGAAAACCGCCGCCGGAGGGGAGAGGGAGACTGTAGCTTTTTACGAAAATAAGGGAATCCTCCGGCGGATGGGGGTATGCCCCTTGCCTTTGCCACGGTAAAGCGCTATAATACCTTCTACCGTGAAAACGGAAAACATCGGATGATTTCAGGAGTGAGGAATATGAAAAAGTTACTTGCGCTGCTGCTTGCGCTGACCATGTGCATGGCGCTGGCCGCCTGCGGCGGCTCCAACGAGAGCGCACCTGCCGCCGAAGAGCCTGCCCAGACGGAGCAGGCCGCCGAGGGCGGCGATGCTGCCCAGACCGGGGAGACCGGCGATCTGCCCGTCATCGAGCCGGGAAAGCTGATTATGGCCACCAACGCCCAGTTCCCTCCCTATGAGATGGTTGCCGACGGCGAGGGCGTTGCCGGTACCGGGCTGGAGGGCATTGACGTGGAGATTGCAGCCGCTCTGGCCGAGAAGGTGGGACTGGAGCTGCAGATCGACGACATGGAGTTTGACTCCGCACTGGTTGCCGTACAGCACGGTCAGGCGGACATGGTTCTGGCCGGACTGACCTACACCGAGGAGCGGGACGAGCTGATGGACTTCTCCGACCCCTATGCACAGGGCGTTCAGGTGGTCATCGTGAAGGAGGATTCCCCCATCCAGACTGCTGACGATCTGGCAAACGCCGGGCTTATCGGCACCCAGCGGGGCACTACCGGCTATATCTACTGCACCGGCGACTACGGCGAGGATCACGTCTCTCCCTATGACAACGGTGCCACTGCCGTGCAGGCGCTGCTGAACGGTCAGGTGGACTGCGTGGTTATCGACAAGATGCCTGCCCAGACCTTTGTGGCGGAGAATCCGGGACTGAAGATTCTGGAGACCTCCTATGTGGTGGAGGACTATGTGCTTGCCGTGAATGAGGGCAACACCCAGCTGCAGACTGCGCTCAACGACGCACTCAACGAGCTGAAGGCGGACGGCACCCTGCAGACGATTGTAGACAAGTACATCACCGCAGAATAATCATACAGTGTTTCAAAAGGGCGGCCTGAGCTGGCCGCCCTTTTTCAAAGAGAAAGAGCGGGTGGGAAGTGTGTATCTGACCAAAGTGGAAGCCTCCGGAATCTGGGCAACGGGTCTGGGACAGGCGTTTTACAAGAGCTTTATTCAGGGAGACCGGTGGCAGCTCTACCTCTCCGGACTGGGCAGGACGCTGGAGGTCACTGCGCTGGCGCTTCTGCTGGGCATTGCGCTGGGTGTGGTGACGGCGCTGATTCGTGTGGGGCATGACCAGAGCCGCTCCGGACGGCTCACGCCGGGAGGCGTGCTTCTGAGCGTGGGAAATGTGCTGGTGAAGGTTTATACCACCATCATCCGGGGCACTCCCATGGTGGTACAGCTGATGATTCTGGGCTTTGTGGTGTTTCAGTCCAGCCGGAACTTCACCATGGTAGGTGTGCTGGGTCTGGGCATCAACTCCGGCGCCTACGTCTCCGAGACCATTCGCTCCGGCCTGATGAGCGTGGACAGAGGGCAGATGGAGGCGGGGCGCAGCCTTGGCCTGAGCTACATGACCACCATGGTTCATGTGGTGATTCCTCAGGCGATCAAGAACATTCTGCCCGCTCTGGGCAACGAGTTTATCACCCTGCTGAAGGACACCTCCCTGATCTCCGTCATTGCAGGCAAGGAGCTGCTCTATGCGGCAAAGGCTGTGGCGGCAAAGACCTATGACTTTATGTTCCCGCTGCTGGGGGTATCGGTGATCTATCTGCTGCTGGTGGTTCTGTTTTCCTGGCTGCTGGGGATTCTGGAGAGGAGGATGAACGTCAGTGATAACCGTTAAGCATTTGAGCAAGGCCTTCGGCGGACATGTGGTGCTCAGCAATGTGAACGAGCATATCAAGCCCGGAGAGAAGGTGGTCATCATCGGCCCCTCCGGCTCCGGCAAGTCCACCTTCCTGCGCTGTCTGAACCTGTTGGAGCAGCCCACCGGCGGCACCATCATCTTTGACGGTCAGGACATCACAGACCCCCATGTGGACATCAATCAGGTGCGCCAGCACATGGGCATGGTGTTCCAGCACTTCAACCTCTTTGCCAATCTCTCCATCCGGCAGAATATCACCCTTGCGCCGGTGAAGCTGAAGCTGATGAGCAGGGAGGAGGCGGACGCAGAGGCGATGCGCCTGCTGAAGCGGGTGAATCTGGCGGACAAGGCAGACGCCTACCCCGGCCAGCTCTCCGGCGGACAGAAGCAGCGCATTGCCATTGTCCGTGCCCTTGCCATGAAGCCCAAGGTGATGCTCTTCGACGAGCCCACCTCTGCCCTTGACCCGGAAATGGTGGGAGAGGTGCTGGAGGTCATGAAGGAGCTTGCCGAGGACGGTATGACCATGATTGTCGTTACCCATGAGATGGGCTTTGCGCGGGAGGTTGCCACCAGAGTGCTGTTTATGGACGGGGGCAATATTCTGGAGCAGGGGACGCCGGAGGAGCTGTTCTCCCATCCCCGTGAGGAACGGACGAGGGATTTTCTGTCTAAGGTGCTTTAAAAAATGCGGCTG
>CAJOOV010000298.1 GCA_905236265.1 uncultured Oscillospiraceae bacterium
CTTTTTTCCGTCTTCGCCACATTGGGGTTTGGGGACTGCTTCGCCTCCTTTGCCGTCCCCATGAGATCATCCACCAGATGGTCGTCCCGGCTGGGCTCTGCCTGTTCCGGTGCAGGCTGTCCGGTGCTCTGCTCCCCTCTGGACTTCTGGATGTCCTGCCGGATGGTGGCTCTGTCCACCGTTGCCAGCTTGAACCGCTCCACAATCCGGTTGATCTTGGATGCGTCCTCCGCACGCACCATAATGTCCACCATACCGTCTGCGGACTGCCCCTTCTCCCGAAGGGCGCAGTAGACCACGCCGTACCGCTTCGCCTCCTGAGTGAACTGCTTCAGGTGCCGTTCCTGAACGGTGAACACCTTCAGCTCCTTGCCGGATTTCAGCATGGCGGTGAGCCGCTGTCTCCCTCGCAGCTTGTTCTTGTCCTTGTTTTTCAGCACGGTGTAGAGGGCCGCCGCAATGTTCTTGGCAGCAGAACCGGTGAGCCGGAGGGCGATTTCCGTCCCCTCCAGACTAAGCCTCACGACCTGTTCCGCTGCGTCTCCTGAATGGTTCATGGTGTTTCGTCTCCTTTCTGTTGGTTTGGGCATCCCGCTGGATGCGCCTGATCTTCTCGCTCAAAACCCCTGAGCGCCGGGCAATTTCCTCACATAACCTCACCTCCCTGCGAAGGGCAGACAGAGACTGATTGCACAGGGCAACCTCTGCATAGACTGCGGAGATTTGGCTGTCGTCCTCTCTCACCGATACACGGCGTTTTTGTTTGTTCAGTTCCCGTCTCCGCTGCTGTGTCTGCTCCATCTGCCGCTCCAACTCCTGTTTGTATGACAAAAGCTGCTGGTCGGTATCAATGTGATGCCGTGCCAGCAGCCTTGTCTGCTCTGCGATGGACTCCATTTTCTGTAAATCCTCCCGGAGGAGGAAGTGGAGCCGTTTGTTGCTTTGCCCTCTGCTTCTGGGAAAATACCCCAGCAGAAAGCAGTAGTGATAGTAAAGGGCACGAAAGCCGGTGGCTTTCTTCTGCCGGTTCAGATTGCCCTGAACCCTTCGGCGCAGGGTTTTGGGGCGGGGTTCCGGGAGCGGACGTTCCGGGTAAGCCTGATTCAGGATTCACTGCCGGATTGCCTCCGGGGTGTATTGTTCCCCCAGCCTGCCGCCCAGCCGGACAAACCGCTCCTTCCCCTGGGGGCGAAGGGCAACGTACTTGCCAAACTTCACCTCGTAGCCCTGCGCCTGCAAATGCTTCCAAAACTGCTGCATGGTCATGGACTGACCAACTGCCTCGTCAATGTCCCTTCGCACCAGATCACGCCACACCGGTTTCCCCTGACGTTCTGCGTTCCATTCGCCGTAGGACTTGGCTCTGCCTTGCTCCGGGTGTTCGATCACAGAAAGGCCGTATTCCCGGCAAAGTGCGTCAGACAGCTCCCGCATTTGGCGGTAGTCCTGTTTCGTGCGGTGGTACTTCTTGCCGTCCAGAAAGGAGACGGTGTTCACTATAAAGTGATTATGCAGGTGGGACTCCTTGTCCAGATGAGTGGCAACCAACACCTGATAGCGATCCCCCCAGAGCCGCTTTGCCAGCCGGACGCCGATTTCATGGGCAAGCTCCGGTGTCGCCTCGCCGGGGGCAAAGGACTGATAGCCGTGATAGGCAGCCGTCCCGTCCTCTTTGCCAAAGCGCCGCTTCACCGCCAGCATCTCCTCTCTGGCCGTTCCGGGGCAGCAGTTCACGCCAGTGACAAAGCGCTGGACGACTTCACGGCTCTCGTCGTCCACCGTCTGGGTCTTGCGGCTGTTGACCGCATAGCGGATGACATCCGAAAGCTCCTGGGCGGGGTTGTCCCGGTCGCCGTAAAAGGCGGGGTTCTCCGTCTTATCCGGGTTTTCGATGTAGGTGACTACCTTGCCCAGCCAGCCATGCACCCGCCAAATGGAGGTGGCAGCCATCAGGTTTCAATGGGCTGGGGCAGGATCACCGCCGCCGTGATCTGCCGTATGGCAGCCTCCAACTGCCGCACCTGAAGGTCATAGCGCTGCACGTCCATCACCCGCAGCACATGGGCTTTTTGTGCGATTTGATTCAGATTTCTCCCGATGCCGTGGAGCTCCCGCATCATGGCAAAATAGTCCGGAGGGGGTGCGTCACGGGGGATGTATCCGCTGAGTAATTGTCTGATATACGCCTCACGGGACAGACCGCTTTTTCGGACACGCTCATTGAGCTGCTCCGCTTCTTCCTCGTTCAGGCGTACTTTGATTTCAATGGTTCGTTTGTTCATAGGCATCCTTCCTGTGGGGTATAAGGGGAGACTTCCCCTTACAAGCCTGCCGTTTGTCCCCAAACGGCGATGCTTGCTGGTATTAACCGGAATTCGTTCTCTCCTGGGGGAGAACGGTTGTTTTGACCTGCCGAACAGAGGCTCAACGCTCTCTCGGTCTGGTCTGCCGCAACTGGGGACGCAGCCCCTTTTGCACACAGAGCCAGTCATTGTAGTCCTTGCCCTGCATCGGTAATTCAGTCAAAACCTCATAGCGCTCTGACAGCGCATCTTCCAGCGCTTTTGCCGCCGCCCGTCCCGCCGGGTCGTTGTCCAGACGGAGTACAATTTGCCTGATACAGGGATAGTCCTTCAGGTATTGGGTGAGGGCAAGAGGTATCCTGCTGTGAGGGTCGCCCTCTCTGGGGCGGTAGATCCCGGCAAGGGACAGCAGATGATCCCTGCGGCAATCTCGTCCCGCCATCCGCTCCAAGGTGGCGTAGGAGAGCAGGTCAATGGCGCTTTCAAAGAGATGCACCGTGCCGCTGTCCTCTGCCGGGAGACGGAAGGAGTACCGCTTGTCACTGCCGGATGCCTCGCCCTTGAAGCTGCCGGTGGTGCTGCGCAGATGGGCATACCGGGGCTTGCCGTAGCGGTCACGCCCCACAAAGACAGCGTTATGGTAGGGGAGACTCTCGTACAACAAACCCTGACGGACGCAGCTGTTCAGCAGTTCTCTGTCCAGTCCCCGCCCCGTGAGATAGGTCATCACCCGGTCATAGCTGGGGCAGGCTTCCTGGAGCTTCAGTGCCTTCGGCTCTCTGGGAGGCGGATGTGCCGCCGGGACAGGTACGGCATTTTGACCCA
>CAJOOV010000299.1 GCA_905236265.1 uncultured Oscillospiraceae bacterium
ACCCTGACGATGTGTCCTCCACCATCCAGTATGTAGCGCCGAAAAAGGCCTTTATCGTCTACCTCGGCTCCTTTGAGTTCAACTGGTTCATGGTCATTACTGTGATTGCCCTGATTGTGGCCTATGTGGTGCTGTATAAGACCCGCTTCGGCCTGCGGCTGATGGCCTGCGGGGAGCATCCGCAGGCGGCTGCCAGCGTGGGCATCAGCGTGTACAAAATGCGCTGGGCAGGGGTGCTGATTTCCGGCGTATACGGCGCACTGGGAGGCGTGAGCTATATCCTCGCCGGTGTGTCGGAATGGAAGTTTGAAAACGGCGTGGCGGGCTTTGGCTTCCTCGCTCTGGCGGTGATGATCTTCGGACAGTGGAAGCCCCAGAGAATCGCCCTTGCGGCGCTGCTGTTCGGGCTGTTCCGGGCGCTGAGCAACGTGTATATCGGCATTTCCTTCCTGGCCGCACTGAATATCCCCAGCACGGTCTACAACATGATGCCCTATCTCATCTCCCTTCTGGTGCTGGCCTTCACCTCCAAGACCTCTGCCGCCCCCAAGGCGGAGGGCATTCCCTACGACCCCGGCCAGAGATAAGGGGCGGCGCTATGAGGGATATGCTGATTATCGGAATCGCAGGAGGTTCCGGCTCCGGAAAGAGCACCATCACAGAGCTGCTGAAGAACAAATTCGGCGAGGATGTGACGGTCATCAATCACGACAACTACTACAAGGCACAGCACGACAAGCCCTTTGAAGAGCGCATCAAGACCAACTATGACGCACCGGACGCCTTTGAGACGGATCTTCTGGCGGAGCATTTGGAGCTGCTGAGACAGGGCTTCTCCATCGACTGTCCCATCTACGACTACTCCATCCATGACCGCACGGACAGGGTGCGCCGGGTCTCCCCCTCCAGCGTGGTGATTATCGACGGGATACTGGTACTCGCTGACCCAAGGCTGCGCAGCCTCATGGATGTGAAGATTTTCGTGGATACGGACGCAGATGTGCGGATTCTGCGCAGGATCCGCCGGGACGTGAATGAGCGGGGACGGACGCTGGATTCCGTTATCAATCAGTACGTCTCCACCGTCAAGCCCATGCACGAGATGTATGTGGAGCCAAGCAAGAAGTACGCCGATGTCATCATCCCTCAGGGCGGTCACAATCTGGTCGCCATGGAGATGATTGAAAACCGGGTGCGCACCCACCTGCAATAACAAAATCTGCCCTTCGGAACAGCACTGCTCCGAAGGGCGTTTTTTCAGATTTCCCTGTTCAGTTGTTCCATCACGCTCTGGAAGGAGCGTCCTGTCTCCCGGCAGATGCGCTTTGCGCTCTCATATTCCACGCTGCGCCGCTCCCCCTCCGGGGTCTGGATGCGCTTGATTGCAGCCTCCCCCAGGGCGGTCTGAACCGTCAGGCTCTCCCGAGGCAGCACCGAGCGCTCCATCCGCTGGCGGCGGATGCCAATGGTCGTGGTGTCGGTGAAGATGATACGCTCCAGCGCCTCCCGCTGTGCCGGGGTGCAGATCACGCTCAGCAGCCAGCCGGGGCGGTTTTTCTTCATATACACCGGGGTGTAGAACACATCCCTCGCCCCAGCCTCCATGAGATGCTCCATCACATGACCCAGCGCCTCTCCGGTGCAGTCGTCCAGATTCGTCTCCAGCTTCAGGATGGTATCCTCTTCCTCCTCCGGCTCCTCTATCAGCATGGCTCTCAGGAAGCTGGGGCGTTCATACTGCCGTTTGCCTGCTCCCATGCCGGTTGCCAGCACCCGGAACCGGGCGGGCAGCTTTTGGCCGGTCATCACCGCTGCGGCAAAGGCGGCTCCCGTGGGGGTGACCAGCTCACCCTGAACCGGAATGATGGTCAGGGGCAGTCCGCCCGCCTCCGCCAGATGCACCACGGCGGGCACCGGCACAGGAAGAATCCCATGCTGGCAGCGCACTGTCCCCGTGCCCTCGCAGAGCCGGGGCACGATCACCTGCTCCACTCCAAGGCTGTCCATAAGCACGGCAGCGGCGGCAATGTCCACAATGGAGTCCACCGCTCCCACCTCATGGAAATGCACCTGCTCCACCGCAACGCCGTGTGCCTTTGCCTCCGCCTGCGCCAGAAGGGTGAAGATACGCTCCGCAAGGGCGTGGGCAGAGGGGGTCATATCCCCGTGGGAGAGGATGTGGAGAATCTCAGGCAGTCCCCGGTGGGAGTGGTGATGATGGTGGTCATGGTGGTCGTGGTCATGGTGGTGGTGATGCTCGTGGGGGACGCCGTCTTGTGCAGGATGGTCATGGCCGTGGAGGTATTCCATGTCATGGTCGTGGTTGTCCTCTTCCAGAATCACGTTGAAATCGCACATGTCCAGCCCCGCCTTGGTGACACGGGTGATCTCCACCCGGTAGCCCTCCAGCGGGAGCGTGGCCAGCATACGCTCCATCGCCTCTCTATCCGCCCCCAGATCCAGCAGGGCGGCCACGGTCATGTCGCCGCTGATGCCGGATGAACATTCCAAATACAGTGATTTTCCCATTGCGCTCACCTCTCTGCCAGCCGGTCGATCTGGCTTGCCAGATACCCGGCGCCGTAGCCGTTGTCAATATTTACCACTCCCACGCCGTTGGCGCAGGAGTTTATCATGGTCAGCAGGGCAGACACTCCCCCCAGATTTGCCCCATACCCCACCGAGGTGGGCACGGCAATCACCGGGCAGGAGACCAGTCCCCCGATGACGCTGGCCAGCGCGCCCTCCATGCCTGCCACGGCGATGATACAGTGGGCGCTTTGCAGCGTGTCCAGCCGGGAGAGCAGGCGGTGGAGTCCGCTCACGCCCACGTCGTAGACCCGTTCCACCTGCCTGCCGAAGAACTCCGCCGTCTGCGCCGCCTCCTCTGCCACGGGAATGTCCGCCGTGCCTGCGGAGCATACCACAATGCTGCCCCGCAGAGGCTCCTGTGTCTCCCCCGCCTTCAGAATGCAGGAGATGGGGTCATAGCGGGCAGACGGTATCCGGCTGCGCACCAGTGCGGCCTGTTCAGCGCTGGCTCTCGTCCCCAGAACCCTGCCGTTTTTCTCGTAGAGGGTTTCAAAGATGGACAGCAGATGCGCCTGCGCTTTTCCCGCACAATAGACCACCTCCGGAAAGCCGGAGCGGATCTGGCGGTGGAGATCCAGCTTCGCATAGCCCAGATCGTCAAAGGGTGCCCGGCGCAGAAGACCCTCCGCCTCCTCCACCTTCAGCTCTCCTGTGCGCACCCGCTCCAGCAGCTCATGCAGTTCCATGGTTCTCTCCCTCCCTGTTCACCGGCAGCACCTCATTCATGCTTCCGCTTCGAAAGCCCTTCAAATCAAGGGTCACATAGGAAAAGCCCAGCCCCATCAGCCGGTTC
>CAJOOV010000300.1 GCA_905236265.1 uncultured Oscillospiraceae bacterium
TCCGGCGGGGAAACGTCCGGGCAGGAGGATAAGCGTTGCACCGCATTCACATGGATAGACGCATCAAAGCTCTTTTTGCCCAAATCATCAGGGGCTGCCTCACGAATCGAGGCAGCCCCTTCATGCGCCCTCCCCTTGCGCTGCAGGGAGGATAACCTATTTCCTTCGATCACTCTGCCTTCCATGCCTGTCTGGTTGATGATTGCTTCGGCAATGAAATCATTCTTGAAGCAATCATAAATCATATCATGCCGTTTTGCTCGCCCCTGCGGGGCAACCGCAAAACATGGCACTTATTACTCCGGCAACACATAGGGAGGAAATCAATTTGCGATGATTCAGTTGCCGGAGTAATAACCCGCCGAAAAGAGAACAATGCCTCTGCCTGCAATATACTACAGGCAGAGGCATATGTCTATTCGTCCTTCCCGTCCTCCGGGAGGAGCTCTACTTTTATCTCCACCACACGGAGCTTATCCACCTCCGTGACGGTGACCTTCAGGTTTTCATACTGGAAGGTGTCTCCCTGCTCCGGCACATGTCCCAGCTCTTCCACCACCCAGCCGGAAACAGTGGATGCCTCAGCGTCCTCCGGCTTCAGGTCAAACAGGCGGAACACATCGTTCAAATCGGCAGAGCAGGCGACCAGCCAGGAACCGTCCTCCTGCTGTTTGATCTCCTCCACGACCTCGTCGTGCTCGTCCCAAATCTCGCCCACCAGTTCCTCTAAAATATCCTCCATGGTGACGATGCCCATGGTGCCGCCGTACTCGTCCACCACCACAGCCATGTGCGCCTTTTCCTTTTGCAGGCTCTGCAGCAGGTCATAGATCTGCTCGTTGTGGGAGGCGTAGACCACCGGGGTCAGGGCGCTGAGCCAGTCCGTGCGGCTGTCCCGGTGGAGGCGGTATACGTCATGGATGTGGATATAGCCCAGAACGTGATCCATGTTCTCGTGGCAGACCAGAAGCCGGGAGAAATCGCTGGACAGGAAGGTGTCGATCACCTCTTCCACGCTGGCAGTGTCGTCCACCGCAACCACATCCACACGGGGGATCAGGATCTCCTCTGCAATGCGGTTACCGAACTCAATGGCAGAGCGGATCAGCTCGCTCTCGTCCTCGTCCAGACCGCCCTCCTGCTCTGCCTCTGCCACCATGGTAATCAGCTCGTCCCCGGTGATGCCGGTGTCCTCCTCGTCCTTGCTCAGACGCTGGATAGAATCTGTCCACAGGCGAAACAGCGCCGTCAGCGGCCGCAGCAGCGTCATCAGCAGCTTTACCACCGGGGCGACAGCCATGGCAAGCCGTTCCGGTCTGGCCTTGGCAAGGCTCTTGGGCGTCACCTCCGAGAAAATCAGCACCAGCAGGGTGATGACGCCGGTGGAAACCGTGGCGCCGTAGACCGGATAAAACCGGGTGAACAGCAGGGTGCCGATGGTGGCAGCGGCGATATTGACGATATTGTTGCCGATGAGAATGGCGGAGAGGAGCTGGTCATAGTCCTCATGCAGGGAGAGCGCCCGCTTTGCTTTTTCGTCCCCGTCCTCTGCCCAGCTTCGCAGACGTATCACATTCAGGGAGGAAAAAGCGGTTTCCGAGGCGGAAAAGAAAGCCGACATTGCCAGCAGCACCACCAGACCTGCGATCATGCCGATCATATCCGAGCTCATAGGGGCGCCACCGCCTTCCGGCACCATCGGTCCGCTATACCTCCGCCTGCTGTGTTGTCATCCATAGATATTGCTCCTCCAACCAGTCAATAACCTGCTCATGCCCCTGCTGCGTCAGGGGGAACTCCGCCGAGGCGAGAATTTGGCTCTCCTCCATGCAGAACTCTCCCTGCCAGACAAAGGCCTCTACCTTGCTGCCCTCCAGAGGCTCGCCGGTGACCTTATCCACAACGGCGGTAGGCTTGATGAGAAAGCGCATCTGGTGAAAGCTGCCGAAAAAGGCGTTTGCGTTGATCCAGCTGTGAAGATTGGTCACATAGAAATCCGGATGCTCCCGCAGCACAGGCGCTTCCTCCTCCCGTACACAAAGTAGAACAGAGTGTATTGTACTTGTTTTTTTATTCCCCGTCAATATGGGAAGCGGGATTTTCCCCTCCCTCCCCGCCGGAGGAGAGAAAATCCCCGGCGGAAAAGGGGCCGGAGCGCCCCTCAGGGAGAAGCCGCCCCTCTACCCGGAGACTGACCCGCTCCACGTCGGGGAGCTGGGCGCAGGTGAGTACGGCGCAGCTATTGGCAAGGGTCAGGGAAACCCCGGTGAGTGCGCCGTAGTCCTCAGAGAAGTTCAGCGTCAGCAAGCCCCCCTCCAGCGCCCAGCTTCGCAGCTCCACGCCCTCCGGGTAGGGGGAGAGGAATCCCTCTGAGGCGGGAGGCTGGAGCATTCGCATGACCAGCAATGCCGCATCCACCCTCTCCGGGGCGTTCTGCCATACCTCCGTGCCAAGGGCGTTGTCCGTCCCGTTGTCCGCCGCCACGGGGTAGTAGATGTGCCAGACTGTCTGCTCCTCTCCTGCGCAGGCGCACAGAAGCACCATCAATGCCAGCGTGACCCATAACAGCCGCCTCATGCTTCCTCCTCCTTCCATGCGGGGAAGGTGACCTGAAAGCAGCTCCCGCCGCCCACTCTGGGGCTGACACTGAGCCAGCCGCCGAAGCGGTGAACCGTATCCCTGACGATGGACAGCCCAAGCCCTGCGCCGCCTGCGGCACGGGAGCGGGCTTTATCCACCCGGTAGAAGCGGTCAAAGATCTTCTCCCGTTCGCTCTCCGGGATGCCGATGCCCGTATCCTCCACTCTCAGCCAGACCCGGTCATCCTCCCGTCCTACCAGCAGGCGCACCAGCCCCTCCGGGCAGTTGTACTTAATGGCGTTTTCCACCAGATTGTAGATCACCTGATACAGCTCGTCCGCTCCGGCGCTGACGATACAGCCCGGCTCCAAAAGGGTGTCGAAGCTGATTCCCCTGCTGTCCGCCAGAGGGGTGAGGGTGTGCAGCACCTGCTGCGCCACATGACTCAGCTCCACCGGCTCCCGGTGCAGGGGCTGATTGCTGTCCAGCCGGGTAAGGGAGAGGAGCTTTTCCGTAATCCGGCTCAGTCTGCCCGCCTCCTGTCCAATGTCGGAGACAAAGTCCCGCATGGTCTCACCATCCATGCTGTCCCCGCTTTGCAAAATGGAGTCGGAGAGCAGGCGGATGGTGGCAAGGGGGGTTTTCAGCTCGTGGGAGGCATCGGAGACAAAGCGCCGGCGCACCTCATCCGTCTCCTGAAGGCGCTGGGTGAGGAGGTTGTACTGCTGTGCCAGCAGTGTCAGCTCGTCGTTGCCCCTCAGCGCAACCTGCTCGGTGTACTCTCCCTCCTGAAGCCGCCGGGTGGCATCCAGCAGGAAGCTGATGCGCCGGGTGACGGTGCGGGCGAGAATCACGCCGAAGAGCAGGGAACCGGCCAGAATGACCAGAGAGAGGCGGCGCAGAGTCTGCTGGAGCTGCTGCAGCACTAGCCCCTGCTGCCTGTCGTACTCATAGAGGTAGACGGAGCCGATCACATTGTTGCGGTAGATCACCGGCGTGCCTGCGCCGGAGCGGAAGGAGCCCTCCCCATAGGAGGAGCGGAACACATCCTGCCCCTGCAGGGCAAGCACGGCCTCCTGAAACAGGGCGTACCGGACAGCGCCGGAGGGGGAGGGGGAGGCGCTGTCGTACAGCACCAGTCCCATGGGGTCGGTCACCATCAGCCGGGTGACATGGCTGTCCCCCAGCACCTCCATCACCCGTGCAATCCCGTCGGGAGTGAGATGCTCCAGCCCGGAGAGATTGGAGGAGATGAGCGCCGCCTCTGTCTGAAGGGCAGTCTGCTTCGTCTGAAAAATCATGCGCTGGGAGGCAAAGAGGGGATAGGTGTTCATAATGAAGAGGATTATCAGGGTAATGACCAGATAGCTGACCGCAAATTTCGCCTGTAGACCCACAAAGGGTCTGGGGCGTGTGTCTCCCTTCATGTGGTTTGCTCCTCTCATGGGTTCTCGCTTCTGAAATAGTACCCCACGCCCCATTTGGTGAGGATATACTCCGGGGAGGCGGGCACCAGCTCCACCTTCTCCCGCAGGCGGCGGATGTGAACGTCAACGGTTCTGTAATCTCCCTGATACTCATAGCCCCAGAC
Organism: uncultured Oscillospiraceae bacterium; assembly: GCA_905236265.1. GTDB lineage: Bacteria > Bacillota > Clostridia > Oscillospirales > Oscillospiraceae > Onthomonas. The sequence goes on from CAJOOV010000300.1 coordinate 4,172, forward strand.
CTGATCCAGCAGCTTTTCCCGGCTGAAAACCCGTCCGGGGTGGCGCATCAGCAGCTCCAGCAGGTCAAACTCCTTGGCGGTGAGCTCCACGCTCAGCCCCTCCCGCTTTACGTCCCGGCTGGTGCGGTCTAAGAGAATATGACCTGCCCGCAGGGTATCCTCCGGGTTGCGGTAGCTGCGCTGTCTCCCTGTGCCGGAGGTGCGCCGCAGCAGCGCCTTGATGCGGGCCTTCAGCTCCAGTACGTTAAAGGGCTTTGTTACATAGTCGTCCGCACCGCACTCAAAGCCCATGATCTTATCCATGTCCTCGCCCTTGGCGGTGAGCATAATCACCGGTACATCGGAGAACTCCCGAATCTGCATACAGGCGGCAAGGCCGTCGATACCCGGCATCATCACATCCAGCAGAATCAGGTCAGGGCACTCCTGCTTTGCCAGCTCCACGGCCTGCAGTCCGTCTGAGCCTGTGACCACCTGATACCCCTCGTTTTCCAAATTGAACCGCAGACCCTTTACCAGCACCCGCTCGTCGTCAACCACCAGTATCTTCATGTGCCGCCTCCCTTTGCTTTTGAGGAAAGTATATCACAGCGCTCCTCCAAAGACAAGAAAACCCAATGCCCTTGCGCTTTTTCCCGCCCCGTGGCATAATGGGGGAGCATCCGGGGGAGGTGTGCGCACCGATGACATTTCAGCTTTTGACCTTGAACCGAATCACCTTTGGGCTGCTCTGCCTTGCCGCCGCCGGAGTGCTGCTGGCCGTGCTGGCAGTGGGCAGGCTTCGGGAATGGAAACGCCACCGCAGGCACCCGGATCTCCGCCAGCGGGGAGGAGGCAGCGCCTACTCCGGGAGCCGCCGGAGCCGGGGAGGGAGAAGGGCGCTGCCCTACTCCGGCCTTGGCAGCTACAAGGGCAGCCGCCGCCGTCGCAGCGGGGCGGGAAGGGCGCTGTTCCAGCCGCCTTCCTATAAGGGGAAAAGACGGTAAAGCATTGCCTGTGAATAAAGCGCCCCGGCTCCAAAGGAGCCGGGGCGTTGGTTGCAGAGTATGCCGGGGGAGAATCAATGGAACTTGAGAATGCCCTCGGTGACATCATGCTCGTCCATGGAGACGGTGACGGTGAACTTCAGGTTGTTGCGGTCGCTGAAGCGGTCCAGCCAGTCCAGAAATGCCTCAATGTGTCCCACGTCCTTATCCCGCACGATCTTGGTGAGGTTGTCCACGAAGATGTGGGTGATGTCATAGTTTCCTGCATACAGGCCGCTGATAAAGCTCTGCAGGCAGTCATAGGTGGGGATGTAGAAATCACTGGCCTCCACCAGACGGATGTGATAGTGAATATCATAGGTCAATTCCCGATCCCACTCGATGCACACCACGTTGCCATGCTCGGAGAGAACTGCGGAATTAATCATCTCAATCAGCTTTTTTGTCTTGCCAGAGCCTTTGTTGCCCAAGAGAACTCTAACCATGTTTGGTCACTCCTTTTAAAAATCTTCCCGAAAGCGGGTTGGTTTTTCCGGTACGGGTATTTTAGCATAAACGAATCCAAGATTCAACCGCTTTTGAAGATAAAATGAAGAATCATTTGCCATAGTGATGGTTTTATATTATAATGCCGGAAGAGAAAAACGGGAGGCGGGACAATGAGACTGATCTCATGGAACGTGAACGGCCTGCGGGCATGTGTGAAAAAAGGATTCTTAGATGCGTTTTACGCACTGGATGCGGACATTTTCTGCCTGCAGGAGACAAA
>CAJOOV010000301.1 GCA_905236265.1 uncultured Oscillospiraceae bacterium
CTTGTCATTCTTTACGGCAAGTCCGGCGTCCAGCAGCTCCTGCTTGCTGTAGCCATGCCCTGTCATCTCACGAATCAGACCGTCCCATTCATCCAGAGCATAACCCAAACCGAAGTTTGTGATGGTTCTACGGCTCAAGGCTCTGTCTGTGAAATAGCGCAGGGCAAAGCTGTTTTCTGGGCGCATCAGGTTTTCGTGGAACCATCGGGCGCTGTCCCTGTTCAGCTGATACAGCCGCTCACGCAGCTTGCGCCGTTCAGGGTTCTCCCGGCCTTCCGGCACCTGAAGTCCTGCCCGTTTGGCAAGGATACCCACGGCATCCTGAAAGCCGACGCCCTCCAGCTCCATGGTGAACTGCACCGCCCCGCCGCCCTTGTGACAGCCGAAGCAGTAGTACATCTGCCGATCCGGTATGACGGAAAAGGAGGGGGTTTTCTCGCTGTGAAAGGGGCACAGTCCCCAATACCGATTCCCCTTTTTGGTCAGAGTCACATAGCCGGATACCAGATCCACCAAGTCGGTTCTGGCGTTCAGCTCCTCTAAAAAGCTATCCGGTATGGGCATTTCTCTCCTCCTCCCTGTTTCCCTATGGTTGCCGTTTTTCCCTCTGTTTATCCGCAGGCAGGGAGAAAAAAACCTTTATTTGACTGTCCACGCCTGCGGAATGAACAGCTCGCCGTATTTTTCCACGGCATAGGAGTCGGTCATGCCGGCGATATAGTCACATACCGCCCGCTCGGCGCTCTCACGGTAGCGGATGTCCTGATAATCGGCAGGCAGCAAGTCCGGGTGCTTCACATAGTGCTCGAACATACGGCAAAGCATATCCTCTGCCTTTCCCTCCTCCCCTTTTGCCTGAGGGTTGCGGTAGACCATCTCGAACAGGAAGCTGCGCAGCTCGTCCATCGCCTGTGCGGTTTCCTCTGACATACAGACAGTGTCCCTGTTCTGGGAGGTGTCGATCACATCCCGCACCAGCGTGTCAATGCGCTGGGTCTTTGTGAACCCCAGTTTTTGCCGCAGGTCGATGGGGACATCCAGCGGGTATAGGATACCGCCCCGCATGGCATCCTCCAAGTCGTGGTTGATGTAGGCAATCCGGTCGGCATACCAGAGAAGCTGCCCCTCCAGCGTCTCCGCCCGCTCTGCCCCGCTGTGGCAGAGAATGGCTCGGCGCACCTCATAGGTCAGGTTCAGCCCGTCGCCCTCCTTTTCAATCAGGTCAACCACCCGCAGGGACTGCTGGTTGTGGTGAAAGCCTCCCGGCATAATCCGGTTCAGCGCCCGCTCCCCGGCGTGGCCAAAGGGGGTATGGCCAAGGTCGTGTCCCAGACCGCCTGCCTCTGTCAGATCCTCGTTCAGACCCAGCCCGCGGGCGATGGTGCGGGCGATGCGGGTGACTTCCAGCGTATGGGTCATGCGGGTACGGTAGTGATCTCCCTCCGGTTGGAGGAACACCTGGGTTTTGTGCTTCAGGCGGCGAAATGCCTTACAGTAGACGATTCGATCCACATCCCGCTGAAAGCAGGTGCGGACACTGCACGGCTCCTCCTGACGCATACGCCCCTGAGAGTCTGCGCTTTTGCAGGCGTAGGGGGAGAGCAAAAGAGACTCTGCCCGTTGCGTCCGCTCACGAACTGTCATAGCATATCCCTCCTCATCCTGTGCGGCGAACCGCCTCTCTCTAATGAAATGATACGCAGGGCGAGGCAAAAAACCTGCTTCCTATCGGCAATCTTTCTTATCCTTCGTCAATCCGTTTTTCCAGCACCAGCAGAGGAACGGAGCTTCCGGTGTCGGCTCCGATGGGATAAAACCCATATTTTCCGTAAAAATGCAGTCCTATCTGATTGTCCGGCGAACAGCGCAGGCGAAGGGTGCTTCTCCCCAGCGGACGGAAGGTATGTACTGCCTGACCCAGAAGCTGCACGCCAAGTCCCCGGCAGCGAAGAGCCGGGATTAAGTAGTAAAAAAAGATAAAGCCGGAGCCGTCCTGCTCGTAACGGTGGAGATCCATCTGCAGCAGTCCTGCAACCCGGTCTCCCTGCATGACACAGACGACACTCCACGGATTCTCCCGTGCGGCGTTCCATGCGTCCCTATAGAAGCCCTCTGCGTCAAAGGGGTCGTTAGGATGGGTGTTGCGCCATGCCTCCTCACGAAAACGAAGGTAAAGCTCCCGCTCCTGCTCCGGTTCCCACGGGCGATACCAGAGATTGGCCTCCGGGTCAGCCACGTTGTTATTGCGTTTCCAGCTCTGCCTGCCAATGGTGGAGAGAGACTCCGGCAGGTGGGAGCTGTCACATTCATAGAGGATTTTCACATCCTCCCCCTGAATCCGGAGACAGGTCACGCCGATGTTGTCGCATTTAGGAATGATTTGGTTGATTTCCTCCACGCTGCAGTGATGGAAGCGGGACAGGGCGCTTCTCATGGCCAGAAAATGGGTGGACAGGGCGATGGTCTCCCCATCGTGCTTTCCGGCGAGGCGGAGGATAGTGTCAGCAACACGATCCCGCACCTGCTCAAAGCGCTCCCCGCCGGGGGCGCAGAAGTCACGGCTGGTCTGGCGAAAGAGGAGGATCTGTTCCGGGTGCGTGCGTCCCAGCTCGCCCCAGGGCTTGTCCTCCCAATCGCCCATTGCCATCTCCCGAAGTCCCGGCTCCAGCTGCAGGGGAAGTCCTTTGTGTTCGTACAGCGCCCTTGCCGTCTTGACGCAGCGTCTCAGGTCACTGGAATAGACTGCATCCAGATGAATCGGGCGGAATCTCCGCTCCAGATACTCCACCTGACGCAGGCCGTTTTCTGTGAGGTCGCCGTTGTACTGACCGTGGAGACGGCGGTAGATATTGCCCTCCGCCTCGCCGTGGCGTACCAGATAAACTGTTGTCATGGATACTCTTCTCTCTATGGAATGGAATTACCAGCATAAAACTGCGCCGGTGAGCTGGGTGATGCTGGAAAGCCCCTGCCGGGCTGCAATCTCTGCAAGAGCGTCCCGCACCTTTATGGGAGCGTAGGGGTCGGCAAAGCAGGCAGTGCCCACGGCAACCGCTGTCGCCCCGGCCAGCATCATCTGGGCGGCATCCTCTCCGGTGGAGATTCCGCCAAGACCCAGAATGGGAATCCGTACCGCCTGAGCGGCCTCCCATACCATCCGCACTGCGATTGGCAGCACCGCAGGGCCGGAGAGACCGCCGGTATTCATCCGAAGCACCGGGCGGCGGGTGTTGACATCAATCCGCATACCACGAATCGTGTTAATCAGAGAGATTGCGTCGGCGCCTGCATCCTCCACCGCCTTTGCAATCTCTGCAACAGAGGTGACATTAGGCGAGAGCTTCACCATCACCGGGACATCGGAATGACGCTTTGCCTGCCGGGTCACCTCCGCAGCCATGGAGGGGACAACGCCGTATTGCAGTCCTCCTGCCTTCACGTTGGGACAGGAGATGTTCACCTCAATCATGTCTACGCCCGCCTGAGAGAGCTTTTGGCACATGATACCGTACTCCTCCGGGGTGTTGCCGGAGATATTGGCAATCACCCGGATGTCCTGCGTTTTCAGCCACGGCAATTCGTGGGCAATAAAGCCGTCCACACCGGGATTCTGCAGTCCCACGGAGTTTAGAATGCCCATGGGTGTTTCTGCAATGCGGGGGGGCGGATTACCCTGTCTGGGATGGAGGGTCAGCCCCTTCACGCTGATGCCGCCCAGCTGGGAAAGGTCATAAAACTGACTGAACTCCCGGCCAAAGCCAAAGGTGCCGGAGGCGACAACCACCGGGTTTTTCATTTTCATGCCCGCCAGCGTGACGGACAGATCTGTCTTAGCGTTCACCAGTCCACCTCCCCTGCGTCAAAGACCGGGCCGTCCTTACAGACGTGCCGATAGTGCCCGCCCACGGAGCAGGCACAGACCAGACAGGCACCGATACCGCAGCCCATCCGCTCCTCCATGGAGACAAAGCAGGGCACGCCGTATTCCTGTGCGGCGGCTGCCACGCTTTTCAGCATGGGTCTGGGGCCGCAGGCCAGAACGGCTGCATATTCCTGCCGGGAC
>CAJOOV010000302.1 GCA_905236265.1 uncultured Oscillospiraceae bacterium
CCCGAAGGGGGAAAATGAAATCAGCCAATCTGTCCAACAGGTGGGAGCGCTGCCAGAGCCGTGGGGACGAGCCGCCTTATTTCAGGGAATGGGGCGCTTTTCCTGTCAGAAGATTCTATTTCCAGTTTTTTCAAATCGCAGTTTTTCCGCCCCTTCGCTCCTGTCTCGGAAAAGTATGTCCGGCACAGGGCAAAACCATGCGGAATTTGGAAGCATCTGCCGTTTTTCCTGTTTTTTCCGCACCAGCAGAAGAGCGTCAATCCCTGCGGAAGAGGTCTCTGGTGTAAACCTTCTCCTCCACATCATCCAGCACCGGCTCATAGCGGTTTGCAATGATGGCATCGGACATGCTCTTGAACCGTTCCAGATCGTTCACCACCTCGCTGCCGAAGAAGGTGACGCCGTCCTGCAGCGTAGGCTCGTAGATTACCACATGCGCCCCCTTTGCCTTCAGCCGCTTCATCACGCCCTGAATGGAGCTTTGGCGGAAGTTGTCGCTGTTGGCCTTCATGGTCAGACGGAACACGCCGATGGTCACCGGATGCTCCCGCTGGGCGTTCCAGACGGAGGAGCCGGTGTAATAGCCCGCCTTTGCCAGAATCCGGTCTGCTATGAAGTCCTTTCTGGTCTGGTTGCTGACCACGATGGCCTGAATCACGTTCTGGGGCACGTCCGCATAGTTGGCCAGAAGCTGTTTGGTATCCTTGGGCAGGCAGTAGCCGCCGTAGCCGAAGGAGGGGTTGTTGTAGAAATCGCCGATACGGGGGTCAAGGCTGACGCCCTTGATGATATGCGCCGTGTTCAGCCCCTTCACCTCCGCATAGGTGTCCAGCTCGTTGAAGAAGCTGACCCGCAGGGCTAGGTAGGTATTGGCAAAGAGCTTCACTGCCTCCGCCTCCGTAAAGTCCATGAACAGGGTGTCCACCTCGCTCTTCTCCGCTGCCTCCTGCAGCAGCCGGGCAAACACCTCCCCCGCCTCACGGGTCTGCTCATCGCAGCCGATGATAATCCGGCTGGGATAGAGGTTGTCATACAGCGCCTTGGATTCCCGCAGGAACTCCGGGCTGAAAAAGATTCTGTCACAGCCCGTCTGCTCCCGGATATGTCTGGTATAGCCCACGGGAATGGTGGACTTTATCACCATGTATGCCTCCGGGTTGACCTGCATCACCAGATCAATAACGCTCTCCACGGCGTGGGTGTCGAAGAAATTCTTCTGGGGGTCGTAGTTGGTGGGGGCGGCGATAATGACCAGATCCGCATCCCGGTAGGCGGCGGCGCCGTCTGTGGTGGCGGTAAGCTTCAGGGGGCGGTTTTCCAGATACTCCTCAATATAGGTATCCTGAATGGGCGACTTGCGGCGGTTGATCTGCTCCACCTTCTCCGGGATGATGTCCACCGCCGTCACCTCATGGCGCTGGGACAGCAGCACCGCCATGGACAGACCCACATAGCCCGTTCCCGCCACGGCAATTTTCAGATGCTCATAGTCTCTCATAATCTCTCTCCTTTCATTCGGACACAGCGTGTACAGGATGTTCCATTTTGCTTTGTGAATGCCTTTATTGTATCTGATGCGCACCGTGAAGTCAACCAAACCGCCCCCTCTCACCGTCACTTTTCCCCTTTTTCACAGGAAAGCCCAGTCTTTACGGGAAAAAACAGAGAAAATCCCCCTTCTGCTCCGGTTTTCCGCCGGGCATCGTTGACAATCCTTTTCTCCGGGCATAAAATAAAACCCGTGCGCTGTGACTTTGGACTCCGGCGTGAATGTTAAGGAAACGAGGCGACAGCGCTATGATGACACTGGACGATTTTAAGGCCGCCCGCCGGGTACTGCAGGGCGTGCTCCGCTCTACCCACCTGATCCCCTCCGCCTATTTCTCCTCCGCTACGGGAAATCAGGTCTACTTCAAGCCGGAGAACATGCAGGTGACCGGCGCTTATAAGATTCGGGGGGCTTACTATACCATCTCCACCCTCTCCCAGGAGGAGAAGCAGCGGGGACTGATTACCGCCTCCGCCGGAAACCACGCTCAGGGCGTTGCCTATGCCGCCCAGAAGGCCGGGGTGCCCGCCACGGTGGTCATGCCTACCACTACCCCCCTCATCAAGGTGGAGAACACACGGGGCTACGGGGCAAACGTCATCATCCACGGCGCAACCTTTGACGATGCCGCCGCCGAGGCCGCCCGGCTCAGCGAGGAGCAGGGGCTGACCTATATCCACCCCTTCAACGACCTGCGGGTGGCCACGGGACAGGGCACCATCTCCTATGAAATCTTCTCCGACCTGCCGGATGTGGACGTGATTCTGGTGCCCATCGGCGGCGGCGGGCTTGCCTCCGGCGTTGCCACGCTGGCAAAGCTGCTCAACCCCGGCGTGAAGGTCTACGGCGTGGAGCCGGAGGGCGCCGCCTCCATGAAGGCCAGTATGGACGCAGGGCATATCGTCACCCTTCCCACAGTGGAGACGATTGCCGACGGCGTGGCGGTAAAGACCCCCGGCGATCAGGTCTTCCCCTTCCTGCAGCAGCATCTGGACGGCATTATCACCGTGCGGGACGAGGAGCTGGTGAACTGTTTCCTCGACATGACGGAAAAGCACAAAATGATCGTGGAGAACGCCGGACTGCTCACCGCCGCCGCACTGTACCACCTCCAGCCAAAGGGAGAAAACGTGGTGAGCATCCTTACGGGGGGCAATATGGACGTGATTACCATGGCCTCCATCATCCAGCACGGGCTGATTAACCGCAGCCGTGTGTTCACCTTCTCCGTGCATCTGCCTGACCGCCCCGGCGAGCTGCTGCGGGTGGCGGAGCTGCTGGCACGGCTGAACGCCAATATCATCAAGCTGGAGCACAACCAGTTCGTCAACATCAACCGCCAGCACGGTGTGGAGCTGAAGGTGACGCTGGAGGCCTACGGCGCCGAGCACAAGCGCAACATTCTCTCCGCCCTCCAGCAGGAGGGCTATGACGCCAGAGAGGTGAACACCTCCTCTGTTTATAACGCATAAAGAAGGAGTCTTTTTATGCAGTATTTACCCCCTGCTTTGGAGGCGCTGGTGGAGCACTTCAACCGCCTCCCCGGCATCGGTTCCAAATCCGCCCAGCGGCTGGCCTTCCATGTGCTGGATCTGCCCCCGGAGGAGGCGGACGCCTTCGCTCAGGCAATCCTCACCGCAAGACGTGCCATTACAAGCTGCCCGGTGTGCCAGAATCTCACCGAAGGGGACGGCCCCTGCAGCATCTGCTCCAGTCCCCGGCGGGACGCCTCCACGGTGTGCGTGGTGGCCGACCCCAGAGACGTGATGGCGATGGAGCGCTCCGGGGAATATAACGGGCTGTACCACGTCCTCCACGGCGTGCTCTCCCCCATGAACCATGTGGGCCCGGACGACCTTCGCATCAGCCAGCTTGTCTCCCGTGTGGCACAGGGCGGCATTCAGGAAATCATCATGGCCACCAATCCGGACACAGAGGGGGAGACCACGGCGGTCTATCTCTCCCGGCTCCTGCGCCCCTTCGGGGTGCGGGTGACCCGGCTGGCCTACGGCGTGCCCGTGGGCAGCCATTTGGAGCACGCCGACGACGCAACGCTGGCAAGGGCGCTGGAGGGCAGACAGGAAATCTAGTGTCCTGACACGCTCAAATTCGAACCAATCCTTTGCCATATTCCGCCTGTACTGCGTTGTCGTCCTCGACGGGCGCCAGCCCGCCTTCGTCCTCCGCCTTGTACAGCCGAAATCTGACTTTGACTTCGTTCAAATCTGAACGTGCCAGCACACTAG
>CAJOOV010000303.1 GCA_905236265.1 uncultured Oscillospiraceae bacterium
ACATAGCGGGATTGTGTAAGGGTAGCACAGCAGACTCTGACTCTGTATGTGAGGGTTCGAATCCTTCTCCCGCTGCCAAAGGAAAACCGCTCAGAAGTGAGAAGTTGCTTCTGAGCGGTTTCTTTTTGCCGTTTCGGGGGTTGATTTTGTTTTTTATCCGAAATGAGAGCGAATTTGTTTCCCTTATGTTTAACCTTACCGGCTGGAAGCACTCTGAATGTAAGCCTCCATCCCCTCGGCGCTGTCCTCCTGCATCCGCTGGGATACATGACCGTAGACGTCCAGGGTAAAGGATGCCGTCGCATGCCCCAATGCGCTTTGGACGGTCTTCACGTCGTCCCCGTTCTGGAGGGACAGCACCGCAAAGGTGTGGCGGAGATCATGCACCCGGCTGTCCGGTGCGCCGATTTGCTTGGCCAGCTTCTTATAGTGGTTGTAGACCGTCTGGGGACTGAGGTTGCTGCCAGTCATGGTGGTGAAAACCAGCGCCGTCTTGCGCTCCTCCTCGTTCTGCCAGCCTTCCCACAGATCACCCACCCGCAGCCGCTGAACAGCCTGTTCCTTCCAGCGGCGCTCCAGCAGTGCCATGACGGAACGGGCGGGCTTCAAAATGCGGGTCTTGTCGTTTTTCAGCGGGGCGAAGGTAAAGCCTCCGTCCTGCTTGGGGCGCTTCTGGAGCTGCTTGCAGATCTTCAACGTCCCCTTGTGGAAGTCCACACAGTCCCAGGTCAGACCGATTGCCTCAGACTCCCGAAGACCGGTGAACAGGATCACCTTCAGCAGAATCTCATATTCATCCTCCCCGGCGATCTGGAGAAACTGCCTGACCTGCTCATCTGTCAGCGGGTGGATTTCCTTCTTCTCCACCTTGGGCAGCGTCACCTGGGAAGCGGGGTTCGTCCGAAGATAGCCCACTTTGACCGCCGTGCTCAGGCACTTGGTCAGAATACCGTGGATATTGCGGACGCTCTTGGGTGCCAGCCCATCCCTGAGCAGGCGGTTGTAGAACGCCTGAATCTGGGGGACAGTCAGGGCGGACAGCTTCACAGCGCCCAGTGACGGGATGATGTGGCTGTTGCACTGGGCTTTGTAGTGCTTGACTGTAAGGTACTTCTTGTCTCCGGTGTACTCTTTCAGCCAGAGTTCTACCCAGCTTTTCAGAGTAATCCGGGAGGGCTCGAAGTAGTCGCCGTTGTTGACGTCTACGGCGGCAGCCTGCATCTTCTCCCGGACCTCCTTCTGGGTTTTGCCGGTGAAGGACTTCTGGATCTGCTTTCCTGTGCCGGGGTCGGTGCCGACCGTGATCCGTGCCTCCCAGAAGGTGTACTCTTTGCCGTTGCGGGTGACTGTCTTTTTGCGGATGGTGCCGCTGCCGGAGGCTGCTTTCTTTGCCATATGTAACATTGCTCCTTCCTATTGCACCTCTGCAGCCCTTTTGGTACAATAAAGGGACACAGGATGCTGATGATTGTGGCTTCGGTGCCTGTGATTGTTCGGAACTGCTGCGAACAGTTTCGTTCCCACTGCCTCTGGTGCTGCGAACACCAGAGGCAGTTTCTCTGTGCCGTAATGATAACACGATTTCCTAAAAACTTCAACGCTTTAAAGTGAGATTCTGCAATGCTTTTTTCACCTCCGCTTTTGCCCTTCAGGGCAAGAAAAATCTCCCCAGTTTCTCCTGTGTAAACCATCCCTGTAGGATTGGGCTTTTCAGGTGAAATTGAAGAGTGCATCCGTTCATTCAATATGCAATTTGTGATTGCATGGATAGTATAGTTCAGGAAAGAAGGATTGGCAAGGGAAATGGCGTCGAATTCTGCCGATGCGCAGAAATAAAGAAACATTAGACACAATGAAAGGGGGAATGGTTCGGCGGCTTTATTCCAGCTCATAATACTGGTTTCTGTTCAGTGTGCGCTGGATGGTACGCTCTTGCTGCGTCAACAGCTTGTAGCCGTCCTCCATGGTCTTGATGGTATCCTTCAAACGCCGTCGGCGGTCATAGAGATCTTGCTGCTGAGCGGTGAGCCTGACCTTCGCTTCCTTGAGAGAC
>CAJOOV010000304.1 GCA_905236265.1 uncultured Oscillospiraceae bacterium
AGAGGTCTTGGAGAGGAGGGCACTCCTCAGGGGCAGAGCGCCCTTTGGCGTTTTGGAATCTCCGGCGACCTGAACATTGTCACCTGCCGGGTGTCCTCTGGGCAGTGGGAGCAGGCTGTGGCGCTGGCGGGGGTGCATGAAATCCTCCGCCGCCTGGGGGTTCCCTTTGACCTTATCCTGCTGGTGTTTGAGCAGGGAGACTACCTGCAGACCCAGAGGGGAGGGCTTCTGCGCAGCCTGCAGCGCCGGGGCTACGGCGCAGTTCTGAACCGGGACGGGGGCATCCGCCTTCTCACAGGCTCCGAGGAGGACTGGAGGCCGGTGCTGGGCATGGCAGCGGTGAACCTCCGCCCCGGAGACAAGCTCGCCCAGAGCAATGCCTTTACCTGCCCGGCGGCACTTCGGAGGGAGCGGGTGAAGCTGCTTGCCTCCCCGGACTGGCACTGGCAGCGCCGGGGCTTTGTGCTGGAGACGCAGGGGGAGCTGCCCCCGGTGCGGTGGAGCCATTTTCTGGTCAACGAGAGTCTTGGCTGGCGGTGTGACGAGGCGGGGACAGGTCATCTCTGGCTGGGCAACGCCCATCTGGGGCAGCTCACCGGATGGGACAACGACCCCACCGCCCTCACCGGGCCGGAGGAGCTGGTGCTGTGCCGGAACGGGCAGGAGCATTCCCTGTTCGCCCGCCGGGGAGACGGCAAAAGCGTGGTCACCTACGGCTGCTGCTATGCCCGGTGGGAGCGCATTCTGCCGGGGTTGAACACCACACTGACGGCCTTTGTCCCCCGTGAGGGGGCAGTGCGGGTGTGGAAGGTGGAGCTGAGGGGCACAAAGCCGGGGGATACCCTTCGCTGGCGGATGCGCCCCCGGCTCTCCCGGCTGTCCCGCCATGAGGGATGGGTGCGCTTTGCCGCCGTGGAAGGGGGCTGCGCTCTGGACAACCCCGCCGGAACGCTGCCGGGTGTGGTGCTGGAGCTGCTGGGCAGTGTGGAGCCGGTACAGGTAAAATGGCACGCAGGCACGGCGGAGCTGGTATTCCCCGCCGCCGAAACGATGGTGCTGACCGCAGGCGTGCAGGGGGCGTATGACCGGCGGCTGCTTCTGGATACGGAGGAGGTCTTTGCCGCCTCTCTGCGCTGGTGGGCGCAGCAGACGGCGGCGCTGAGTGTGAAAACGCCGGACGAGGGGCTGAATCACTACCTGTCCTTCTGGGGGCCGTATCAGGTTCTGGCGGGGCGTGTGCTGGGGAGAAACGGACTTTACCAGTGCGGCGGCGCCGTGGGTTTCCGGGATCAGCTTCAGGACGTGCTCGCCCTTTTGCCCTTCTGCCCGGAGATCACACGCAGGCAGCTTCTGGACTGCGCCGCCCACCAGTTCCGGGAGGGGGACGTGCTCCACTGGTGGCACAATGTGCCGGGGGAGGCGGCAGCGCAGGGCGTGCGCACCCGCATCAGCGACGATCTGCTCTGGCTGCCCTATGCCCTGTGCCGCTGGACGCAGGAGACAGGGGATACAGCCCTGCTCCGGGAACAGACCCCCTATCTGGAGGGACAGGCGCTCAGACCGGAGGAGGCGGAGCGGTATCAGCAGTGGTCACCGGGACAGGAGCGGCACAGCCTTTACCGCCACGGCGTGCAGGCCATCGAGTGTGTGCTGAACCGGGGCGTGGGAGAGCATGGGCTTTGCCGCATGGGCACCGGGGACTGGAATGACGGCATGAACCGTATCGGTGCAAAGGGAAGAGGGGAGAGCGTATGGCTGACGTGGTTCCTCAGCCTGATTCTGAACCGGTTTGCCCCGCTGTGTGACGAAATGGGAGAGCCTCAGCGGGGAGAGCGCTACCGCAGCCTCTCCGCCCGCCTTGCCCGTCAGGGGGAGCAGTGCTGGGACGGGGCGTGGTATCTGCGTGCCTTTGACGACGAGGGCAGACCCCTTGGGGGACAGGGGGCGGAGGAGTGCGCCATTGACTCCGTCGCCCAGTCCTTTGCGGTCTTTGCCCTTGGCGCAGAGGAGCACCCCAGACAGGCGGTGCTGTCTGCGGCACAGCGGCTTTATGACCGGGAGCATCAGCTTGTGCGCCTGCTCTATCCGCCCTTCTCCGGCAAAAGCGACCCCGGCTATGTGAGAGGCTACCCGGAGGGGCTGCGGGAAAACGGCGGACAGTATACCCACGCCGCCTGCTGGCTGGCGCTGGCGCTGCTGCGCACGGGAGAGAGGGAGCTGGCGTGGAGGATGCTGCATGACCTGCTCCCGGAGCACCACCCCGCCCCGGTCTACTGCGCCGAGCCCTATGTGCTGGCAGGGGATGTGTACGCCGCAGAGGGTCAGACGGGGCGGGGAGGCTGGAGCTGGTACACCGGCGCCGCCGGATGGTACTGCCAGACGGTGATGAGAGAGCTTCTGGGTCTGCGTCTTGAGGGGGGCAGGCTGATGCTCCGGCCAAACCTGCCCCGCGACTGGCCGGGGTATCAGGCGCAGTGGCAGGGGGAGGGCTTTTCCCTGTCCATCGTGGTGGAGCGGGGGGAGCAGCCCTCCCTGACGCTGGACGGTGCGCCGGTGGATGAGGGCTTGGCGCTCTCTCAGCTCTCCGGTGCCCATCAGCTCCGGCTTATTATGAAAAAGTAGTGGAGTATTTTTCGGAGAGGATGTATAATGGGGGAAGTGAACAGCCATTGGAGATGATAGGATGAATACACCGGTACGGATTCAGATCATGCCCGGCGTGTGGCTCAGCGCCATACAGACGAGAAAATTCAAAAGCAGCTTCTGGTCAGTCCTGCTGCTCACCCCCCTGCAGGAGGACAGCGCCGCCATGACGGCGCTGCTGCCCCGTGTGCTGAACCGGGGCACCGCCCGCTATCCCGACCGGAGGCAGCTCACCGCCGCTTTGGAGGAGCTCTACGGGGGAACAGCCGTCCCGGTGACGGCCAAGCTGGGAGAGGTGCAGGCCACCGGCTTTCAGGCGGCCTTTCTGGACGACCCCTATGTGCTGGACGGCAGGCCGGTTTCCCCGGCGGCGGCGGAGCTGATGGGAGATCTGCTGCTGCGCCCGGCGACGAAAAACGGCAGGCTGAGGCAGGAGGTCATTCTGGGCGAGCGGGAGAACCTGACGGCGGAGATCCGAGCCCAGAGCAACGATAAAATGCGCTATGCCGCCCGGCGGCTGAATGAGGAGATGTGCCGGGGAGAGGCCTATGCCGTGGACAGGCTGGGCGGCGAGGCGCAGGCGGAGGGGATCAGGCCGTGGGAGCTGGACAGGCACTACCGCCGCCTTCTGGGGGAGAGCCGGGTGGAGCTGTACTACTGCGGCAGCGTGGACGCTGACCGTGTGGCGCAATACTGGGCGCAGGCGCTGATGGACATTCCCAGAAAGGGCGTTGCGCCCCTTGGGGAGACCCAGTGGCGGCACCGCCCGGAGGAGCTTCGCCGGGTGGTGGAGCGTCAGGACGTGACGCAGGAAAAGCTGGCCATCGGGCTTCGCACCAATACCCGGCTGGACAGCGGGGAGTATCCCGCACTGATGGTGGCCAACACCGTTCTGGGGGGCGCTCCCTCCTCCAAGCTGTTTCAAAACGTGCGTGAGCGCCAGTCTTTATGCTACTACGCCATGTCCACGCTGGACTGCCATAAGGGACTGATGGGGATTCACGCAGGAGTTGCGCCGGAGCAGGCGGAGCGGGCAGAACAGGCGGTTTTTGACCAGCTTCACGCATTGCAGGACGGCAATCTGACCCGGCAGGAGCTGGAGGCGGCAAAGGGACACCTCTGCAACGCCCTGCGCTCCTCCATGGACAGCCATGGGGGACTGTACGGCTTTTATGTGGATCAGAGCCAGTCCGCCGCCCCGGTGACGGTGGAGGAGCAGCTTGCACGGCTGGAGCAGGTGACGGCGGAGGAGACCGTCCGGGCGGCGCAGATGCTGCAGGCGGATACGGTCTATCTGCTCACCGGAGAGGAGGAGCGCCATGAGACGGCTTGAATACTCCCAGCTGGGGGAGAACTGCTACTTTGAGCAGTTGGAGAACGGACTGGGCATTTTTGTGGTCTCCAAGCCCGGCTATGCCAAGACGATGGCCATGCTGGCAGTGTCCTACGGGGGCATGGATGCGGTGTTTTCTCAGGGCGGGGAGAGACGGGAGACGCCGGAGGGCATCGCCCACTATCTGGAACACAAGATGTTTGACATGAGAGAGGGGAACGCCCTGACGCTGCTGAGCAGTGCGGGAGCCTCGGTGAACGCCTTTACCGCAAAGGACATCACCGCCTACCACTTTACCTGCACCAGCCGCTTCGAGGAGAACCTGAGAGTTCTGCTCCGCTTTGTCACCACGCCCTATTTCACCCCGGAGAGCGTGGAAAAGGAGCGGGGCATCATCGCACAGGAGATTCGCATGTACCGGGACAACCCCGGACACAGGGTCTACGAAAACCTGCTGGGGAATCTTTACGCTGTCCACCCCCTGCGCCGTTCCATTCTGGGCACGGAGGCGTCCATCGGACAGATTACGGACGAAACCCTGCTGCACTGCCATCAGGCGTTTTACCGGATGGATAATATGGTGCTGGTGGTGGTGGGAGACACCGATCCCCGGCTTGTGCGGGACACCGCTTTGCTCTTTACGGGCAGGGAGGAGAGCGCCGGAGCTGTGCGGGATTTCGGCGCAGACGAACCTGCTGAAGCGCCCCGGAGGAGCATACGGGAGGAGATGGACGTTCCGGAGCCCACCTTTCTGCTGGGCTGCAAGGCGGAGCCTTTCCCGCTGGGGGAGGAGGGCTTTTGCCACAGGCTGCTGGCATCGGTGGCGGCGGAGCTGCTGTGCGGGGAGGGGAGCGAGCTGTATGACCGGCTGTACAGAGACGGACTGATTCACAGCGACTTCTCCGCCGCCTGCATCGACTACCCCGGCGCCGCCTTTCTGGCGCTGGGCGGGGACAGCCCCGACCCGGACGCAGTGGCGGAGGCGGTGCTGCAGGAGGCGGCACGCATCAGCGCTCAGGGAGTGGACGAGGCACGCTTCCGCCGGGTGCTGCGCAGCGCCTACGGCGAGAGCGTGCGCAGCCTGAACAGCTTTGAGACGATCTGCTCGGAGATGGTTAGGGGCTGGTTCTCCGGCTACAACTATTACGACTTCCCCCGGCTCTACGCCACCCTGACGGCCCAGAAGGCGGCGGCGTTTCTGGCGGAGACGGTGCAGGCGGGCAGGAGCTGTCTGTCTGTGGTGGTGCCAAAGGGGGGCAGCCTATGACGCCCATTGTGTTCCCCGGTCTGGGCATTGAGGTGACCATTGACCGGGTGGCCTTCAACCTCTTCGGCAAGGATATCTACTGGTACGGCATCATTATCGCAGCGGGGTTCCTGCTGGCGCTGGGCTTTATGGTGTCCCATGCCCAATCCCTTGGCTCCAGCGAGGACAGCGTGGTGGATATGATGCTTGCGGCAATGCCCGCAGGGCTGGTGGGCGCCAGAATCTACTATGTGTTCTTTTATCAGGATCTCTACCGGGACGGGGACGGGGTCTTCCAGTGGGGAAGAGCCGTCGCCATCTGGGACGGAGGGATCGCCGTCTACGGCGGCATCATCGCAGGGGTGCTTACGGCGGTGATTTTCTGCAGAGTGCGGCACATCTCCTTCTGGCCCCTTGCGGACACGGGAGCCTTCGGCCTGCTCATCGGCCAGTGCGTGGGACGCTGGGGCAACTTTGTGAATCAGGAGGCCTACGGGGGAGCCTGCACGGCGGTGTGGAGAATGGGACTGACCGTGGGTGGGACATACATGGAGGTTCACCCCACCTTTCTCTACGAATCCCTGTGGAATCTTACCGGGTTCTGCCTGCTGTACTTCCTTGTGCGCCCCAGACGCAGGTTTGAGGGACAGATCTTTCTCAGCTATCTGCTCTGGTACGGTCTGGGACGGGTGTGGATTGAGGGACTGCGCACGGACAGCCTCTACCTCTTCTCCACAGGCATCCGGGTATCCCAGCTTCTGGCAGGCGTCTCTGCCCTTGGAGCGCTGGCGGTACTGCTCTATGGGCTGAATCGAGTGAAAAACGTGAAACCAGGAAAGGAGTGAAGCACCATGTCCGCAATTATCATGGACGGAAAGGCGCTTGCGGCAAAGTGGAAGGCAGATATTCGGGAAAAGACCGCCCGGCTCGCCCGCCCGGCGGTGCTGGCGGTGATTCTGGTGGGGAACAATCCCGCCTCCCGTGTCTATGTAAACGGAAAGGAGCGGGACTGTGCAGAGTGCGGCATCCGGTCTCAGGAGTATGCCCTGCCGGAGAACATCGGGCAGAGGGCGCTTCTGGAGCTGATCGACACCCTGAACCGTGAGCAGGAGGTGGACGGCATTCTGTGCCAGCTCCCCCTGCCGGAGGGATATGACTATGACGAGCAGGAGGTGCTGCTGTCCATTGACCCCAGAAAGGACGTGGATGCCTTCCACCCCTATAACGTGGGACGGATTATGATCGGGGATTCTACTTATCTGCCCTGCACCCCCGCAGGGGTGATGGCGCTGCTGGATGAGTACGGCGTTGACCCGGCGGGAAAGCGCTGTGTGGTGGTGGGGCGCTCCAATATCGTGGGCAAGCCCATGGCCATGCTGCTGCTGCACCGCCATGGCACGGTGACCATCTGCCATTCCCGCACCCCCAATCTGGGAGAGGTGACGGCGCAGGCGGATATCCTCATCTCCGCCGTGGGGAAGAGGGGGCTCATCACCGCCGACATGGTAAAGCCGGGAGCCTGCGTCATTGACGTGGCCATGAACCGGGACGGGGAGGGGAAGCTCTGCGGAGACGTGGATTTCCCTGCCGTAAAGGAGAAGGCCGGGTGGATCACCCCGGTGCCCGGCGGCTGCGGCCCCATGACAAGGGTGATGCTGCTGCAAAACACCCTGACCGCTGCAGCGGGGAAGAAAGGGTCATAACGAAAACGGTCAGCCTCAGATAGGCTGACCGTTTTTTTATGGGATGATCGGGGCATTCCCGCCGATGCGGATGTCCAGAAAGGGCAGGGTATCCGTCACGGCAAGACCGGATTTCCCGTAGGCGAGGGGGTTTTTCTTCCGGGAGGGACTGAGCAGCTTCCATGCGTCCAGAGAGGGCGTGGACCAGCCGCTGTAGGCGGCGTTTCTGGCCATGACATAGGGTCTGCACAGATAGGTGAGCAGGGCATAGGCGGCATCCGTGTCGCTGCACTGTCTGGGAATGGCATAGCCCAGCACGGTCTGCCATGTCCCCTCCGAGGGGAAGACGAAGCTGAGCCGGGGCAGCTCCGACATGAGGGGCAGCGCCTGTCCGGCATAGCAGGGGGCAAGGGTGACGCTGCCTGTGCGGAAGGCATCTCCCAGCGCTCCCACGGAGCGAAAGCCGGGGGAGTGGAGATCCAGCCGGTTCAGGGTGAGGACAGCACCGAAGCAATCCTCCGGCTGGGTGGAATCCAGCGCCCTGCCCCCTGCCAGCATCGCACCGGCCAGCGCTTTTTTGGCGCTGCCTGTGATGGCGACGGTGCCGGGATAGGAGGGGTCGAACAGATCGGCCCAGCCCCGCACGGACACGCCGGAGGCGGCGGAGTCGTGGAGCAGCCCCATGGTGCTCCAGAGGGCGGGAACGGCGGCGGCGTGGGTGTTGCGGCGCACGGCGTTCTGATAGGCGGGGGCAAAACGGTCTGCGGAGGGGATGCGCTGGGCATCCAGAAAGGTGAGCTGTCCCTGACTGTCCAAAAGCTCCAAAAAGGGCAGGTCGGTGAGCAGAAGGCTGCACCCTGACAGGCGCAGGGCGTGGGAGCGGTCGGGGTCAATGACCACATGGCGGATGGGGATACCAGTCTCCTCCGAGAAATCCCTGAGCACGCCGGGGTCAACCATGTCCCCCAGCGTGTAAAACACAATGCTGCGCTCCCGGTCAGGGGAGTGGGAGCGCAGCGCAACGACGGAGACCGTCAGCACAACGCAGACCACCGCCGCAATTACAATCAGCCTGCGTTTCAATCAGCCACCTCCCCGCCGGGGACAGGCGGCAAGGCCGCATCCGGGAAGTATTCCTGCACAAAATCCACACAGGGAACCTGCCAGCTCTTTCCGTTGAGATGGTTCAGCGCCCCTGCGTCGGTGGTAAAGCGGAAGGTGAGAGACCAGGAGCACAGCGCCTGCTGACGGCGGTGGTAGAGGCGGTTGATGCGTTCATTGCCGTATTTCCCGTCTCCCAGCAGGGGACAGCCTGCGTCAGCCAGAGAGGCACGGATCTGGTGGGTGCGCCCGGTGACCAGCTCACACTCGATCAGGCTGAGCCCATCCCGCTGCGCCAGTGTGCGGTAGAGGGTGACGGCGCTTCTGCCTCCGGGGACGGCCTTGTGGTACACGCTGACCTGCTTTCGCTTCTCGTCCCGGAGAAGGATGCAGCGAAGCGTGCCGCTTTCAGGCTGAAGGCTCCCCACCGCCACGCAGAGATACCGCTTTTCCATCTCCCTGTCCCGGATTTTCTGATTCATCACCCGCAGCGCCTCGGCGGTCTTGGCAGCGATGACAATGCCGGAGGTGTTGCGGTCAATCCGGTTGCACAGTGCGGGGACAAAGGCGTTCTCCTCCCTTGGGCGGTACGCCCCCTTTTGGAAGAGATAGGCGAGGATGTGGTTAATCAGGGTATTGGGGCTGCCGCTCTCGTCGGCGTGAACCACCTGTCCGGCGCTCTTGTTTACCAGAAGCAGATGCTCATCCTCGTAGAGGATATCCAGCTTCGGGTGGGCGATGGTGAGATAGGCATTGCTCTCATTGGGCGCATCAAAGAACTCGTCGTTGATATAAAGCTGCAGCAGATCGCCCTGCTCCAGCCGGGTGTCCCGTTTGGCGCCCCTGCCGTTGCACTTTACCCGCTTCAGGCGGATATACTTCTGAGCCAGAGGGGCGGGCAGCAGAGGGACAGACTTTGCCAGCCAGCGGTCCAGACGCTGCCCGGCATCATTTTTGCCAATGGTAAACTCTCTCACAGAAAACCCCTCCCCCGGATAAAAGTTCATTCGTATCATTATACCAGATTTCCGGGAAAGTGGACAGGAAAAGTAAGGACAATTTAGAGGTAATTTCCCCCAAAACCGCTCCGTCCGCCAGGGGAGGCAAGGGAAAATACTTTCCAGAAATCGCAAAAAGGGCTTGACACCAACAAGGGGCTGGTCTATAATCACACTTGTGTCGTTATGTGAGGTGTACTATGCGTCTTGATCTGTGTGACATCATCCATGTACCGGGTGCTGTAAAAGAGTTTACATTTGCGCTGGATCTGTCTGCTCTGGATTTTTACGGGACTCGTCCCGTGGCGGAGCCGGTGGAGGTACGGGGACGGGTGGTGAACCGGGCAGGGATGCTGCTGCTGGAGGCGGAGATGAAAAGCAACCTTCATCTCCACTGTGACAGCTGCGGCAGAGCCTTCCAGCGGGTCAAGACGGTCAACGTCCGGCGTATGCTGGCCACCGAGCTGCAGGACGAGAAGGATGATGACATCATTCTGTTGGATGGTACCGTTCTGGATGTGGGCGAGGAGCTTACAGAGGAATTTGTTCTGGAAATGGATACCAAGAATCTGTGTCGGGAGGACTGCAGGGGCATTTGTCCCGGCTGCGGTGCTGATCTGAATACAGAGCCCTGCAAGTGCAAGCCCGACATAGACCCCAGATTCTCTGCTCTGGCGGCTTTGCTGGAGTGAGAGTCGAGCAGTGATTCATTCCGAGAGATTGATGAGGAGGTGTCATAGATGGCAGTCCCGAAGGGTAAAGTCTCCAAGGCAAGACGTGACAAGCGCCGTGCCAACTGGAAGCTGGAGGTTCCCAACCTGATTAAGTGTGAGTGCGGTGCATATCGCCTGCCCCACCGTATCTGCCCCTCCTGCGGCAAGTACAATGGCCGCAGCTATGCCAAGGACGCAGAGGCAAAGTAATCTGCGTTCCCGCAAGAGAGAGCCTGTCTGCAGCAGGCTCTTTACTTTTACCCCCCAAGAGAGGATGTGATGGATATGAAACCCATGGTAGCAATCGTGGGGCGGCCCAATGTGGGCAAGAGTATGCTCTTCAACCGCCTGTCGGGAAAACGGCTGAGCATTGTGGAGGACACCCCCGGCGTCACCAGAGACAGGCTCTATGCCGACTGCGAATGGCTGGGGCACAGCTTCACTGTCATTGACACCGGCGGCATTGAGCCAAATACCGACAACGAGATTCTCCGCTTCATGCGCACGCAGGCGGAGATTGCCATCGACCATGCCTCTGTGATCGTGCTGGTGTGTGATTTACAGACCGGGGTGACGGCTGCGGACGTAGACGTGGCGGGGATGCTCCAGCGCTGCGGCAAGCCGGTGGTGCTGGCAGTGAACAAGGCGGACAAGCCGGGACATGTGGACCCGGATGTGTACGAGTTCTATAATCTGGGTCTGGGAGACCCCATCCCCATCTCCGCCGTCCACGGGCTTGGGGTGGATGACCTGCTGGATGCCTGCATTCGGGAGTTCCCCCCTCAGGAGCAGGAGCAGCAGGAGGATGACGTTATAAACGTGGCCATTATCGGCAAGCCCAACGTAGGCAAGTCCTCTCTGGTGAACCGGATTCTGGGGGAGGAGCGGGTGATCGTCTCCAATGTGGCAGGCACCACACGGGACGCAGTGGACTCCCTCTTTGAAAACGAGTTCGGAAAATACTGCTTCATTGACACGGCGGGAATGCGCCGCAAGAGCAAGGTCACTGACCGGGTGGAGCAGTTCTCTGTGCTCCGGGCTACCATGGCCATTGACCGCTCGGATGTGTGCCTGATTCTGATTGACGCCAACGAGGGGGTCACGGAGCAGGATACCAAGGTGGCGGGGCTTGCTCATGAGGCGGGCAAGGCGTCAATCATCGTGGTGAACAAGTGGGATGCCGTGGAGAAGGACGACAAGACCATGGACAAAATGCGCCGTCAGGTGCAGGAGGGCTTCGCCTTTATGCCCTATGCCCCGGTGGTGTTTATCTCCGCCCTCACAGGCCAGCGGGTGAACAGGCTCTTTGAGCGCATCAACGCCGTGCGGGAGATGTCCATGCTGCGTATCCGCACGGGGACGCTGAACAGTGTTCTGGCGGATGCCACCAACCGGGTCCAGCCCCCCACGGACAAGGGGCGCAGGCTGAAGATTTACTATATGACGCAGGTGGGCATCCAGCCGCCCCATTTTGTGATCTTCTGCAACGACGCCCGGCTCTTCCACTTCTCCTACCAGCGCTATCTGGAAAACCAGATTCGCAGCACCTTTGGTCTGGAGGGCACGCCGATTCGTATCACGATTCGCCAGAAGGGCGACAAGGAGGAGAAGTGACATGGGTGCAGCGCAGTTCATTTGGTTTCCGGTCGTGGCAGCGGCGGCCTATTTTCTGGGCTGCTGCAACACGGCGCTGATTATCTCAAAGTATATTCTCAAGGACGACATCCGCAGCCATGGCAGCGGCAACGCAGGTTTGACCAACTTCTACCGGGTTTTCGGGAAGAAGATGGTGATCTGGGTGATTCTGGGAGATCTGGCCAAGGCGGTCATCTCCTGCCTGCTGGGGGGCTGGCTCATCGGCACGCTGGTCTTTGGAGGCGAAAGCGCCGCCATGACCGCTCTGGGCAAGCTGTGGGGCGGCATCTTTGCCATGCTGGGACACTCCTTCCCCTGTATGTTCGGCTTTAAGGGCGGTAAGGGCGTGCTCTGCGGGGCGGGCATTATCTGCTGCATGGACTGGCGGATTGCCCTGCTGTGCCTGGGCGTGTTTGCGGTTCTGGTTGCCATCACCCGGTGGGTCTCCCTTGGCTCCATGGTGGCCTCGGCGCTGTTTCCCATTGCCTGCGGCGTGCTGTACCGGAATGCCGCCGTGGTGGTGCTGGCTGTAATCGCCGCCTTTTTGATCGTGTTCCGCCACCGGGACAATGCCAAACGCATTGCCAGGGGGGAGGAGAACAAACTGGAATTCCACTGAAAATCAGGAGGTTTTTCGAGATGAATGTGACAGTTTTGGGCAGTGGCGCATGGGGCACGGCTCTGGCGCTGGTGCTGCTGGAAAATGGACATCAGGTTACGCTCTGGTCCTATTTTCAGGAGGAGTCTGACCGGCTGAAGGAAAACCGGGAGAATCCGATGCTGAAGGGGGTTCCCATTCCGGAGGAGCTGGAGCTGACGGCGGACATCAACTGCGTCACCCGCAGCGATGTGGTGGTTTTGGCCACGCCCTCCTTTGCCGTGCGCTCTACAGCGCAGAAGCTGGCGCCGCTGGTGAAAACCGGCACGATTCTGGTGAGCGTGGGCAAGGGCATTGAAAAGGGCACCTCTCTGAGCCTGAGCCAGGTGATTGCGCAGGAGGCGGGGGAGAAATGCCCTGTTGTGGTTCTGTGCGGCCCCACTCATGCAGAGGAGGTGGGCAGAGGGATTCCCTCCGCCATTGTGGCAGCCAGCGAGAACCGCATGGCCGCCCATGTGGTGCAGGAGCTGTTTATGAGCCCCCGGCTGCGGGTCTATGCCTC
>CAJOOV010000305.1 GCA_905236265.1 uncultured Oscillospiraceae bacterium
ACAACGTTTCCGCCTGCATTTTCAATGGCTTTTGTATAACCCATCCTGTCTGCAGTCGCCTTTACGCTGACAGATGTGCAAATCCATAATTTGTTTTTAATGGTTTTTCCTTGAACAATTGATGCTACCTGCTTGATTTCTTCAAGTGATGCATGAGGACATCCCAAACATACCAGGTCAACTTCCCTATCAGTGGTTGTTAAATCCTGGCGGGTTTTTAAAATATCCTTGTCTGAGATAAACATTATATCTTCAACATCCTCTTTGCCGGCAACATCAGCTTCGGGAGTTACATCCTCAACATGGTAAAGCGCAACTGATCCTGATGATGCAAGTGCCGCACCCAAGGTTTTCAAATCATTATTGGTAGGAGTGTTTTGCATTTTGAAGTATGGAACTCCTCCACCGACAGCCTTACCGATAATGTAGCCCAAAGCACCAAAGTCAGCACCTTTCAAATCAGTAGTGACATTAACAACAAGGTTAGCCTTCCTGTTTTGTTCCAAATGGAAACCATATAAAGGAGTTTTTCCGACAATTGCAGCTGCAAGTGCTGCAGGTCCCCCTTCACGGTTTGTACGAGCACCAATTACAGAGTTACCGTAAGCAACAGCTGATGATTCGGACCATGAAATGTGGTCCCTGAACCTTGGAACATTACCGACCAAATACGGAGTACAGGTACATGTTTTAGCAATTCCAAGCTCTCCATAAGCATCTACAATCTCATTCTGTTTTATTGCGAATTCTTTTGGAAATCCTAGCTCTTCCCAATTATCCAAATCTGTTCCCGGCGGATTTAAGGATGCATTAACGCTTGCCTTGCCTGACCCGTCACGAGCCAAATCCTGCAAGTATTCCAATCCTGCTTCCCCAATAGTCTTATAGGAAACACCGGATACCTGTGCTGATGTAATGTCGACAAGTTTAGGAGCACCATAGATATCGCCCAATGCAACGAGGATATCCATACTTTTCCTAATGGTTTCGCCGTATTCACCATCACACATTGCTTGTTCTTCTTTTGTTAAAAACATAATAATCAGTTATTTAATTGATACTCAACCATCTCGTCAACAAGGTGCAGGAAATTGTCCTTAGCTTCATATGGAATCATTGCACCCGCTGCGATATCATGACCCCCACCGGTTCCATTGAAGTTGTTTGATGAATCCTGAAGGGCTTTTCCAAGGTTTACGCCTTTTGCAACCATGTCCCTTGTAGTTCTTCCTGAGATTTTGATATCCCTGTGAAGTCTGGACATTCCGATTACAGGTTTTGAGTTGTCCAATAGCTCAACTGACAGGCCGATGCTTGCGATTGTACCCATCACTGATTTCAATACCTTATCTTCTGAGTATAAATATTGAATGCTGTTAAGCTGAACTGCCCCTTCCTTTTTAACCCATTCAAGACCTTTGACAATTTGGTCACGGTACTGTCTTTGCAATCTTAAAGCGGTTTCAAGTGCCTGGTCTCTTTCACCAAGCGCAATGCTTAATCCAAGACCTTGTTTTTTATTTTTACCGCAGGCATCAAGAATATATGAATATTCTTCCAAATCACGAAGTAAAGGCACTTCTTTTGGAACAGTATAACAGTCACCGAAAATATCCGGATTGACATTCATGAGCGCATCTTTGAGGAGATCCTTTTCTTCATCTTCCAAATCTGTAAATTTGATTCCGTAAGACAAATTCATTTTCTCTAAAAATTCACGGGCTCCATCCAAATCTCCGCTGATTCCCGGAAGCGGCGGTGAAAATGTATAAGCAAGGGATTTGTAAATAGGTTCTGAAGGTTTAGAAACTATCTTTAAACCTTCATGGATTTCCAAGGTACCGCTTTCACGGGCGTCATCAAGTATCATTCTGTTGACGCCTGTAAATCCATTCTGACCTTGCATATCACCAAAAGCACCGATTAGTGCAAAGTAAGCCAAATGTTTCTTGTCCATATCACGGACAACCAAATAGCTTGAACCTGCACCGCATAAGTCCTTACTGCCGTCTATTCCAAACAAGTGAGGATTAACGTGAACCACATTACTTTCTGATTCGGTATCGTTTACCTGGTGGTGATCAGCAACTATAACATCATGCTTATAGGTGTTGAAATGTTCAATAAACGGACTGCCCATGTCTGAAAAGATAAATAAATCATATTTTTCACTGCGGAGTTGATTTACTGTATCCTCTTTGAGACGTGGAATTATTGTAGTGTGAAACTGAACATTTTCTTCAGCCAAAGCATTCGCTATAACCGCTGCCGCTGATATACCATCAGCGTCATTATGTGAAATTATCCTAATAACACTGTCCTTTTCAATATGCTCCTTAAGCATATTGCAAGCATCATTAGCTCTATTTAACAAGGAGTGCTGCTTCTTTTGGATTATATCTC
>CAJOOV010000306.1 GCA_905236265.1 uncultured Oscillospiraceae bacterium
ACGAAGCGCCCGCAGGTACGCCTAAACAACGGGCGCTTCGTGAAGCGCCCCTACGGCGTATATTTCTCTTTCCTGCAAATAACGCAAGAGCGCACTTTCACCGCCGGATGGTGGTGAGTAAGTGCGCTCTTCCTGTGAATAGATTTACTTATTATTCTTTGTATCCTCTAAGCTCGCGAATGTATTGTCGAAGTGCTTTATATTCATCACCCTCGTTTTTATCAAACAAATTGAGTGCATCGCTGATAACATAAAGCCATCGTTCATCTAATTCTATACTATCTTTGCCTCTTTCGGTAAGTAGTGTATTTTCCAATCTCTTCGCTGCCGATTTATCAATTATGTCAAAGCAGTTTTGTAATTCGGCATTCACACGCCGTAAAACGGCAAGCGCGTCATCTATATATTGAACCGAAAAGGAAATCATTTTATAAGCCTCCTTACCAGTTTTTGTCATTATAAGGTGTATTAAGCACGCCTTCTCTATTGAGACGCATAACCATTTTGTCGAGTTTTGGTTTCCACATTTTTTTAAACCATTTCGTTTCCCCGAACCACTTTACCAGCGTTGGGCTGATAGTGTAGTAAAGGGAAATAAACATTCGACCGTACCAAGTTTCTGCAAGTGTATAATCGCGATAGCGGCGAAGCGTCCAGACTTCAGGGCAGTCATAAGAGCCATAAACTGCTGTAGCGACATAGCAACCTCCGGTCTGAACTTCAGGCGCTTTATACGTCGGATCGTATTTCTGGATTCTCTTCGCGTAATTATCAATTATTTTCTTGTTTTCCTCCGTTCGGAATTCCCTCATTCCGAACATAGATCTCTGAAAGTCAATAGCTGTTTGCCATATAATGGAACTAAGTGACTTCGCGTACTTTTCTCCAAACTTCTGCTCAATCAGATTTCCACAGTATAATAGCATATCCCTTGTGGCGCAGCCTCGTTCAATTAAATCTTTGTAATAATATTTTCTACTTTCGTCGCTGATGCCGTTATAATGATCTAGAGCTGCGCGATACATCATGGATGCTAAGCTCTGACAACGTCCAGCAACATCGCCCACAGCTTGGAACTTAATATCAGGATCAGTAACAGTTTGATCAATCATGTTGAGGACAGTGCCAACACAATTCGTTACTTTATTTGCGGCACTAGTGATATTGCCTATGGTGGTATTCATAGCCTCGAAATAAACACTGTAAAAATATGCTTCCCAGCTGTTTGGCTCTTCTTGCCGAATAAGATCATAGTATTTTGCTGCATCACTTGCGTTGTTGTCGTTTGCAGCTCTTCTTGCCAACTGATAGTAGTTTTGTAGTTTTGCACTATTATCAACTTTTACTGATCCTGATACCTCAACCATTAATTTTTTGGCTTCTTCCGGATCATACTTTGTCCCGCAACTTTGACATACGTACATTCCGTCTTGTTTTATTAGGTCTTGGCTTCCGCACATCTCACAAACAAGTGCCTTCATTTCCTCGTCCTCTCTTTCTTTTTTGTTCTCACTACGCCCTTTCGGGAAAATAAAAAGTGCGCAGCCGGAACGACTGCGCACGAAAAACGCAGAGCTCCGATTGCTGCCACACAATTCTTCGACAGTTGTAGAGAACGTCAAAGTGGAGAGTGCGTTTTTACCAAAGTAAAAACACATTCTCTACAACTGCTCGATATAGAATTGCGTGGCACTGTCAGTTTATCATGTCAAGAAAAGAAAGGCAATCTTTTTTCGGTGAAAAAAAGACTACAGGGCGGTTTTTTCCGCCCTGTAGTTGTGCGGTATTCACTTCATGTTCTCCCAACTGCCGTATCCCTTAGCCGCAAATGAGCCGCAGTCAGGGTTTATTTTGTGAGGATAAATTCCTACTTTACAAAATAAACCCTGGCACAAATCCAGCCGGAAAGATGCGAGTTTTTCTATTGAAGAATAGTATGAGCCTCATATCCCCTCTCCCCCGCTCATATAGTGGAGCAGGAAGCGCGGATCGTCCGCGCACGGGGAGTGACTGAGATGCGAAGCCAAATCGAGCAACGGGCCTGCGACCTGGCCGTGTATATCATTGAAAACAAAAGCACCGTCCGCGCCGCCGCGGCCGCCTTTGACATTTCCAAGTCCACCGTACACAAGGATCTGACCGAGCGGCTGCCCGGGATCAATCGGGCGCTGTTCCACGAGGTGCGCGCCCTGCTCGACCGCAACAAGGCCGAGCGGCACATCCGCGGCGGCCTCGCCACGCGACGGAAGTATAAGGGCGAATAAAAAATCCGGGGGAGCCCCGGATTTTTTATTCTGCCTCGAAATGTTCCAGCAGCAGGGTGACCTCGTTGTTCGTCACGCTCGCGACGCCCACGCTGATGCGGATGCGCTCGCTCTCGCCCGCCTCATTCCGGCAGACGAGGGCGCCCTCCTCCAGCGCGCAGAGCATGGGCGCGTGATTTGCCAGGATGCCGAGCGAGCCCTTCACGGCCGGGAGCGTGACCGAGGAGACCTGCTTTTCCCGGCGCGCCCCGTCGGAGGCGCAGAGGATCAGATGAATCCTGTCCATCAGTAGCTCCCCCGCTTGGCGATGACCTCGTCGATGCTGCCGCACATCAGGAAGGCCTGCTCGGGCAGATCGTCCACGTCGCCGCCGAGGATGGCCTGGAAGCCCTTGATCGTGTCCGTGAGGCGGACGTACTTGCCGGGGAGGCCGGTGAAGTTCTCCGCCACGTGGAAGGGCTGGGACAGAAAACGCTGGATGCGGCGGGCGCGGTTGACGGTCGCGCGATCCTCCGCGCCGAGCTCGTCCATGCCGAGCACGGCGATGATATCCTGCAGCTGGCGGTACTTTTCCAGCACCTGCTGCACCGCGCGCGCCGTTTCATAGTGCTCCTTGCCCAGCACGCCCGGCTCCAGGATGCGGGAGCTGGACTCCAGCGGATCGACCGCGGGGTAGATGCCGAGCTCGGAGATCGAACGGGAGAGGACGGTCGTCGCGTCCAGATGCGCAAAGGCGGTGGCCGGAGCCGGGTCGGTCAGGTCGTCGGCGGGGACGTAGATCGCCTGCACCGAGGTGACCGAGCCGTTTTTCGTCGAGGTGATGCGCTCCTGCAGCGTGCCCATCTCGGTGGCCAGCGTCGGCTGATAGCCGACGGCGGAGGGCATGCGCCCCAGCAGCGCCGAGACCTCGGAGCCGGCCTGCGTGAAGCGAAAGATGTTGTCGATGAAGAGCAGCACGTCCTGCCCGCTCTCGTCGCGAAAGTTTTCCGCGATGGTGAGACCGGAGAGGGGAACGCGCAGGCGCGCGCCGGGCGGCTCGTTCATCTGACCGAAGACCAGAGCGGTCTTGTTGATGACGCCGGACTCGGTCATTTCGTTCCAG
>CAJOOV010000307.1 GCA_905236265.1 uncultured Oscillospiraceae bacterium
GGATGTGACTGTGTGGCGGATTGTGATCGTGTTGTTCTGAAAGTCGATGGCATCCCACTTCAAACCTATCGCTTCGCTCCTGCGCAGCCCGTAAAAAGCACCTAGGAAAATGGGGATCTCAAGCTTACTCCCTTTTGCAGCTTTAAAGAGCTCCTGCACCTCATCGCTGTCGTAAAAGCTGCCGACAAACCGATTTGCTTTTGGACGGTCAACCTTATCGGCGGGATTGCCCTCGATCAGTTCAATCTTCACCGCATATTTCAGCGCCCGATGAAGCAGCGTGTGATAATGGATAACTGTGCTTGCAGATACTTTTTTGAGCTGTTCGAGATAAAAGGTCTGAATGTCGATTGCTTTCAGTCTGCAAAGCGGAGTACCCGTCTTCTTGAAATAAGGAACAATCACACTTTTTACGATAAAGGAATAGGAGGCAAAGGTCGTAGTCGCAATTGTTGGCTTTACGATCTCCAACCATCGCAGTATATAATCAGAAAACTTAATTTCGGTATCAAGCGGTTTTTCTGCCGGAACATATGTTCTCCGTACCTCCATCAACAGCTTTTCCGCCTTTTTCTTGTTTCCTTTAACCGGGAGCTTGGTTGAGATCCATTTATTTTTCCGTTTACCAGTTGCATCTGGGTAAGTTAGAACGATGTAATATAGTCCGTTCTTTTCTTGCAGATGTCCTGCTACCATAATAATCCTCCTTCATGTAGATCAATTGGACTTCTGCTGTTGGCATCATCATTTTAATCTCACTAGCAGCAAAAGTCCAATCTGCGATTTATTCTATTCCACCATGCTACAAGAATACCTACAAACCAGAAAGAAGGTGGACGAAAACAATTTTTCCATCTTCTTAAGTTTATTGTTTGAGGAAACCTTGCATATCATCCCAAAGTTCAATCTGGCAGGCTATGATTTTCCGGTACAGTCTGTATTTCTCCTCATAGATCCTGCTGCTTTCCGCTTCGGGATAAACTGTCGGGGCGACGGTACACATGTGCTACGCCGCGTCCTGAAGCGTGATATAATTTCCCAATAACGAGGTAACGGTGATCGCACAGCCGAGGGCGCCGGTCTCGTTGACTGCAATGGTTTCTACGAGCAGTCCCAGCACATCGGCGAACATCTGCGGCCATACTTTGCTTCTGGCCGCGCCGCCCGCCAGACGAACACTGTTGGGTGCCCCCGCACGACTTTGCCCCAGGCGCTCCATGTGCATCCACTAAGAAAAAGCGATTCCCCCGTATACGCTGCGGGCGATGTGCCGTCTCGTATGGTTGACGCTCATGCCGACAAAGCTTCCCAGGGCATTCGGATGCACATTGCTTGCCATGAGAAACGGCAGGAACACCGGGACAAACACCTTTGGGGGGATACTTTCCGCCCAAGTGTTCATGCTTTCATAAATGCTTTCTCCCGTTTTTTCCGACTTCACGAAGAGTTCAGGCGGCAGTTGCCAGATAAACCTCTCGTTATTTGCATATAGACGTATTCCCCGGCCAGTAGGGCCTTAATCACTGGCCAGTCAGGGCCATAATAGGCGGCCAGCAGGCCACATGTAATTACCAAGCGAGCATGGAATCATAATTCAGCTTTTACTGTGTCAGAGGATAGTGCAACGCTAAGGAGCGACCTGAGCACTGGCACAGGGGTTAGCGGAAGGGGGAGATGCCATGTGCATCACTTTTTTCTGTTCCAGACCCGATGCCCACTGCGTCACCCTTTTACAGAAACCCGAAAGCGTTAAACCTTGGGGGCTGGGGCAAAGCCCCAGCGTAGCTCCAAAGGATCAGTTGAATGAGAAGTTAAAGCTTTACAATATTGACAGTGTATTCCGTGGTCAAGCGCCGCTGGATTCCGTCCAGCTTGCCGTAGCATTTTTCTTCATCACTCAGATATTTGCCTCATTCAGACAGCGCGTACTGGCTGGTAAACATGGGGAGGTTTTCAGATTCGTTCTGGTTTTATTCAGGTGGTAGAGAATCTTAATCCCGTCCTCCGAATACCGGCTAATCGCAAAATTGTCAATGAAGAGGATTTGAATCAGAGAATAGTAATTCCTTTATAGAGGTTAGGTCGCTTATTGGCCAGGAATTACAACAACATCAGGCCGGCAATTGGGTCTTTCGATGGCCCAGAATTATGTCCCATCTGGCCCGTTACGATGACACTCTGCATTAATCCCGGCAGAGGTGGGTGCACTCCTCCACCAAGTAGTATCTCGGCATGCAGAACAGGGAGTTCATCCGCGCGTTCCCATCCAGAACTGACATCCTGCGGATGTCCTCGTTGATGGACCAGGTCCCTGCAATCATATATAGATGGCTTTCATCCGTGACGCCCACCTCCATAGCGCAGGCGTCGATGTCAAATATGCCACCGATCACCGGTGTACCGGGAAGAAGTCCGAAGTCCACGGCAGTCGCAGTGGTGTTCATTCCTCAAATCTCATCTGACGGGCACATGGGAGGAAGCGCATCCATGATTGCTTTCAGTCCAAACAGTCTAAGAAGTTTGGGATCATAGCTGCCTGTATGCAGGTTCATCAGATTGGAGCTGGAGCAATCCGTTTTTTTACTATTGCCAACCCCGTAAGGCAGAAGCGTACATAGTCCTTGCAAAGATTATGTATAGTAATTCTAATGACCATATAGTATGTCCCCGAGTAATTATTCAGTCCCCTGTGAAAATGGAGGACAAAAGTAAGCGTTCGTCAAAATGCCATGTTGAAAAAAGAGAAACGAGCCAAGAA
>CAJOOV010000308.1 GCA_905236265.1 uncultured Oscillospiraceae bacterium
CAATGGCGTCATGAAGGAGACGGAGCGCCTTCGGTTCGTCATCTATGGCAAGAATCATCATATCGCGTTCACCTGCTTCTTCGGAATCTCAATGGTCACGACGGTGCCCTTCCCAAGCTCAGAGTGAATCCGGAGGGCGCCGCCGCTGATCTGCTCCAGGCGTTTGCGTACATTGGCGATGCCGATATGCTCGCGCCCGTCGTCGGCCATTACCAGCGCGTTGGGATCAAAGCCAGGACCGTCGTCGGCAACGGTGATCTCGTAGCGGTCGGGATATTCCCGCGTGCCGATTCTTACGGTTCCCACGCTCTTTCTCTTTCCGCGCACGCCGTGGCGCACCGCGTTTTCCACGATGGGCTGCAGGGTCAGCGTCGGCAGCATGAAGTCCGTGCAGCGAATGTCGTAAACGATGCACAGCGCGTCTTCAAAGCGCACCTTTTCGATATCCAGATAGATCTTTGTATGCTCCAGCTCCTGCGTGAACGGGATCTCCCCATCGTCCTTGAGGGCGCTCATGTTGCCTTGCAGATAGCGGGAGAATTTTTCCGTTGTCTCTTTGGCCGCCTTGGGGTCGTATTCGCAAAGATACTGGATCGCGGAAAGTGTGTTATACAGGAAATGAGGCTGGATCTGGCTGAGCATGATCTGCATCCGCTGCCTCGCTTTCAAATCGTTCTCGTGCTCCCGCACAAACCGCAGATGCAGCCAGATATAATAGAACACGCTGCTGATCACGATGGCAAAGGTGAGGAAGGTGATCGGTTGCTCCAAATATCCCGCATGTTTGTCCAAAAAAGCGGATATAAGGATCATCAGGACGACCAACACCGGAATCAGCAGATCCTGTTTCCGAGCTGTGCGATAATCCCGCACGCTTTGATAAAACAAATACGCCAGCAGGATCAGACTGATGATCAGGCAGGTGTTGCTGAGCGGCCCGCCCTGGTAATGGTTATTTGGACCGATCCAAAAGCACAGATGGGAGAAGAACGCGGTCATGTGGACGGCCCAGTTCACGATTGCCAGCGCCCAGCAGCCCAGATACTTCTTTTCCGGCCGAACGATATAGAGAAACAGGATCAGGAACACCGGGCGGAGGGTATAGCCCAAAACGGAAGCGGCTGTGCGCAGCATCACGCGCGGCTCGCCGGCGGCCAGATCATTCTCCAGCAGATTTTGAACGATCAGCACGGTGCTGAGGAAAAGGATGATTCCCATGACCCAACGGTGTTTTCGGCTGATATAAGGGTCGCTCAGCACCGTGACGGTCAGACCGATCAGCATAAAGCACAGCGGAACCAACAGGGCCACTGTGTTCAGATTCCATGTCATGCGCTGTCAACTCCTCTTCCAGTTTGCATCTACGGTTATTAGGCAGTTCAATCTTTTTCTTTCAGAGTCTCAGTTTATCCAACAAGAAGAATAGCGCAGATTTCAACAAATCGCAAGTGCTAAAGAATGTAGTTATCGTTATTGACAGTTCTGTGATATAATCCTAATGATAACTGAAATGGGGGTGCCAACATGGACTATAATGGAAAATTACGTCCATTTTATGTGCTTCGACTCCTATATGAGCAGACTGACGAAAGCCATCCTTTAAGCACAGGTGAAATCGTCGATCTGTTGGATGTAAAATACGGGATTAAAACTCAAAGGACTCGTATTCCCCAGGATGTTGATGCATTGGAACACTTTGGTTTTGAAATAGGGCGACAAAAAAGTCAATCAACCAGCTACTATTTCGATAGTCGTCTCTTCGAGCTTCCAGAGTTGAAACTACTGATTGACGCTGTGGAATCCAGTTCCTTTATTACTGAGAAAAAGAGCGCAGAACTTATCCAGAAGCTGACATCACTAGCCAGCCCTTTCAAAGCGTCTACGCTTGCAAAACTATCAGAAGTTGGTGGCAATCCCAAACAGGGAAACGAGCAAATCTATTACATCATCGATACCATAAATGCGGCTATAGAAAGCGGCTGTAAAATCTCTTATCAATACTACACATATGATTTGTACAAGAATCGTGTGCTACGGCATAACGGAGAAAAGTACGTGTTCAGCCCCTATGATTTGGCGTGGGACGGAAAGTTCTACTATGCCATTGGCTATTCCGAGAAGTACCACTCCATTAGTAATATCCGAATAGACCGCATTGCTCACACGCCGGAAATCATGCCGGAACCCGGTCGGCCTATTCCGGAGGACTTTGATCTCAACGAGTACAAGCGAACCATGTTCCGAATGTATAACGGAACGCGGATGAACGTGGAGCTTGTCTGCGATGCCAGCGTAATGGACGCTATCATAGACCACTTTGGGGAAGAAGTGGACATCGGTCTGGTTGATGAAAACACGTTCTCCGTCTCTGCTGAGACAGCGGTCAGCCATGTGTTTTATAGCTGGCTCTTCGGCTTCGGCGGAAAAGTCCGACTGACGGAGCCCAGAGAGGCTGTAGAGCAATATGCTGACATGGTTTTGGAGGCGGCCAAATCGCTCCACGAGCAACTATAAAAGATTATTTTAATGGCCATCGCCATCGAATTCAAGAGGAAATATGACTCCGCCTGAGACTTGATACAAAATCGTATCAAGTCTCTTTTCTAGCAAAATTTCCTGTTGCCATTTTGTAATTTTGTGTTATACTCTAAATTGCAAATGGAAATGCGCATTTCCCTTTTGAATTGGAGGTGTCCCATGCAGCACAAGAAGCAGGAGTATGTTCAGGCGATTGAAGCCTTCATTGACGACTATCGGGATACAACTGGTGTGATCCCCACCATGCCGGAGATTGCAGCGGGTGTTGGACTCAGTACTGGAACGATTTGCAAATACATCGCCTACATGCGAGAG
>CAJOOV010000309.1 GCA_905236265.1 uncultured Oscillospiraceae bacterium
AAGCGAGCTTGTCAGAAATGACAGGCTCGCACTTCTTTATTCAATTTCCGGCTCGATTCCGCTCTTTTTACCCTGATCCTACAGGAATACGCGGTTGGTCTTGCAGCATGGGCTGGTTCGTTTGTTAATTCTTCGGATCAGTAACATCGTGATTCTGTTTTCAGCATCTTCCTTCATGCCTGTCGTGTAATTCGTGTAATCCGTGTACAGATAGAATATGATGGAAATCAGCAGATCTCCCTCCAGATGTAAATTGATACAATCACACGGTGCACCCAAAGTGAACCCTGCTGGCTGGGTCTGGGTGCATCGTGTGATTGTATGAATAAAAGCGCCTCCTCCGAAGAAGAGACGCTGTGGAACCAATCCATCACCTATTGCAACAGTTTCTCAACATCCTTTGCCTTCAGAACCTTGCCCGAAGAAACGATCTTGTCATCGATCATGAGGGCGGGCATGCTCATCACCCCATAGTTCATGATTCTCTCCATATCGGTAATGTACTCAACCTCTGCGTCGATGCCTTTGTTCGCCACCGCTTCTTTGGCAGCCTTAAGCAACGTCTCACAGCTTTTGCAGCCGCCACCCAGAACCTTAATGTTCATCTTGTTTTCCTCCTCAAATTAAGATGGTTTGAAATGCATTAAAGCCATAGCCGACCAGGATGATGCCAATCGCGCAGATGGCTATAAATGTCGCTAAAAGTTTTGGTTTGATCGCCTTTTTGAGCATAATCAGTGATGGTAGGCTCAGTGTAGTGACCGCCATCATGAAGCTCAGGATCGTTCCAAGCAGAGCGCCTTTTGACAGAAGCGCCTCCGCAATGGGGATAGTACCGAAAATGTCCGCATACATCGGAATACCGACGAAAGTGGCGAGAATGACGCCGAAGGGGTTTTTCCCACCGAGAACAGTCTCAATCCAGCCTTCGGGAATCCAGTTATGGATTATCGCACCAATGGCAACTCCGGCAAGGATGTACGGAAACACCTTTTTGAAAGTGGAGACAACCTGATCCTTTGAATACACGAGCCTGTCATGAACGGTCAAATCAGGCGCTTCAATGTTCACAGTGCTGTTGCTATGCCTGATGAAGTCGGCAATCTGATTCTCCATGTGCAGATGCTCGATCAGCGTTCCGCCCATGACAGCGATTACAAGTCCCATCACGACATACAC
The DNA here is from genome assembly GCA_905236265.1 of uncultured Oscillospiraceae bacterium. Classification (GTDB taxonomy): domain Bacteria; phylum Bacillota; class Clostridia; order Oscillospirales; family Oscillospiraceae; genus Onthomonas. Next base: position 1,180 of record CAJOOV010000309.1, read on the forward strand.
AACGGCGATTTTAGCACCGAAGATGCTCATCAGCAGGACGAGACTGCCTAGATCCACCATCGGTGAGGAAATCAGGAACGAGAAGGTAACGCCCAACGGAAGTCCCGCGCTGGTGAAGCCCATGAAGATTGGGATGGAGGAGCAGGAACAAAACGGCGTGACTGTACCCAGCAGAGCGCCAATGATGTTTGCGCCAATCCCGTGAAAGCGTCCCATGATCTTCCTGCTACGTTCCGGCGGGAAGAAGCTCTGGATGTAGGAAATGCCAAAAATCAGGACGCAGAGAAGCACCGTAATCTTGACGGTATCGTAGATGAAGAACTGTACGCTTGCTCCGATTTTCGAGGAAACATTTACGCCAAGAGCGGAAAGCATACCTCCGATGATGGCGTTCAGCCATTTCATGCCGAGGATTTGTTCCTGAATGAATGTCCACATTTATTGAAATCCTCCCTTTGTCTTGTTAGCAATCTTGACCAGCGTCAACATGACGGGAACCTCTGTTAACACGCCAACCGTAGTTGCCAAAGCGGCAGGGCTGGTAGTTCCAAAGAGCGCGATTGCAACAGCTACAGCCAACTCGAAGAAGTTTGAAGCACCAATCATTCCGGCGGGAGCGGCAATGTTAAAAGGCAGGCTTACCAGCTTTGCAGCGCCATAAGCGACAAAGAAAATCAGAAACGTCTGAAGAATGAGCGGCACCGCTATCAGTACAATATGAATCGGATTCGACAGAATCACTTCTGCCTGCGAGCTGAAGATGATAACCAGCGTTAACAGCAGCCCTATCGTAGTTGCGTTATCAAATTTGTGGAGAAAAATATTTTCAAAATACTCCTTTCCCTTGCTTTTAATTACGCTAATTCTTGTGACAATACCACCCACAAGCGGAATGACTACAAAGAGAATGATACTGACAAAGAGCGTACTGTAGGGAACGCTGACATTGGAAACGCCAAGCAGGAACTTTACAATGGGTACAAAGGCAACCAGTATAATCAGGTCGTTTGTCGCTACCTGAACCACCGTATATGCAGGATTTCCCTTTGTTAGCGTGCTCCAAACGAATACCATCGCAGTACACGGAGCCGCCCCAAGCAATACAGCCCCGGCCAGATATTCCGTGGCAAGCTCTGGCGTTATCCATGCTCGGAAAACGACAAATAAGAACAGGTAAGTAATGCCGTACATGGTGAAAGGTTTAATCAGCCAATTGGTAATCCACGTCACAAAAAGCCCCTTCGGGTTCTTACCTACACGCTTTATGCTCTGGAAATCCACTTTCATCATCATCGGATAGATCATCACCCAGATCAGAACGGCAATCGGGATAGAAATGCCGGAAACCTCCAACTTTCCAAGCGCCGATGGAATGACTGGGAGAAAATGTCCAATCAAAACGCCGAC
>CAJOOV010000310.1 GCA_905236265.1 uncultured Oscillospiraceae bacterium
CTATCTTCGGCGAGGATAAGGTGCTTGCAAAACGTCCGTACGCACCCGGACAACACGGCGTTAACCGTCGTAAGAAAAATTCTGAGTATGGTACACAGTTGGCCGAGAAACAGAAAGCTAAATACACCTATGGTGTACTCGAGCGTCAGTTCCGTCTTCTCTTCGCTAAAGCTGCTCGTACCAAAGGTATTACCGGTGAGATCCTGATTCAGCTTCTCGAGTGCCGCCTCGACAACATCGTATACCGTCTTGGTTTGGCTCCTACTCGTGCTGCTGCTCGTCAGCTCGTTAGTCACCGCCACATCGTGGTAGATGGTAAGGTGGTTAACATCCCTTCTTATTCCATAAAACCCGGCCAAGTGGTAGCTGTTCGCGAGAAAGACAAATCTCTCGAAGTGATTAATGAGTCCCTCCAGGGCTTTAACCACGCTAAGTTCAGTTGGCTACAATGGAATGAGGCTGACAAAGCCGGTAAGTTGCTTAATGTTCCTGCTCGTGAAGAAATTCCGGAGAACATTAAGGAGCAATTAATCGTTGAGTTGTACTCTAAATAATTCATAAATTCATGGCAATATTAAATTTCATCAAACCTGACAAGGTAATCATGTTGGATTCGAGTGCGAACAAAGGTATCTTTGAGTTTCGCCCACTCGAGCCGGGGTATGGAATCACGATAGGCAATGCTATTCGTCGCGTGCTGCTGGGCAGCCTCGAGGGATATGCAATCTGCTCTGTCAAGATCAGTGGTATTGATCATGAATTTGCTACTATCCCCGGTGTAATCACTGACGTTACCAATCTGATTCTCAATCTAAAGCAAGTGCGTTTCTTGCATAAAGAGGGTGTTGAGGAAGAAGCCGAGACAATTCGCCTTCATGTGCACAAGCAGAAGACGTTTAAGGCCGGCGAACTTAATGCCGCGCTGCAGAACTTCGAAGTTCTCAACCCGGATCTGCAACTCGCAGAAATGGATGATGCTGCTGACTTTGAGATTGAGATCTCGATTAACAAGGGTCGTGGATACGTGCCTGGCGACGAGAATCGCAAGAAAGATGATCCTATCGGAACGCTGGCTATCGATTCTATCTACACACCGATCCGTAACGTCATGATTTCTGTTGATCAGTTCCGTGTTGAACAACGTACCGACTACGAGAAACTGACTCTCGAAATCACCACCGATGGTTCGATTGCTCCGCAACAGGCTCTTACTGAGGCCGCAAAGATCCTTATCTACCACTTCATGCTCTTCTCCAACGAGCGTATCGTTCTCGAAGAGGAGACCAAGAAGAACAGCAACGCACTCGATGAGGAAATCCTTCGCATGCGTCAACTCCTCAACCAGAAACTGCAAGACATGGACCTCTCCGTTCGTGCTCTTAACTGCTTGAAGGCTGCTGAAGTAGAGACCCTTGGCGAACTCGTTAAGTACCACCGCGCTGACCTGCTTAAGTTCCGTAACTTCGGTAAGAAATCGCTCACCGAACTCGACGAACTGCTTGAGCGTAATGGTTTGGCATTCGGCATGGATATTTCGCGCTATCGCGCATTAGATTAACATTTTAACGATTAAACATTATTATGAGACATAATAAAAAATTCAATCACCTTAGCCGTAAAGCCAACCATCGTGCTGCGATGTTGTCTAACATGGCTTGCTCGCTGATTCTGCACAAGCGTATCAGCACGACCCTCGCTAAGGCTAAAGCGCTCCGTATCTACGTGGAGCCTATCCTCACACGTGCCAAAGAGGACAATATGAACAACCGTCGTTTGGCATTCAGCCTGCTCAAGCAGAAAGAGGTCGTTACCGAACTCTTCCAGAATGTAGGCGAGAAGATCGCTAACCGTCCGGGTGGTTACACCCGTATTCTCCGCACGGGCTTCCGTCTGGGCGATGCTGCAGAAATGGCTATCATCGAGCTCGTGGATTACAACGAGAATATGCTCAAGGAGACCAAGAAAGCTACTAAGAAAGCAACTCGCCGTGCAGGTAAGAAAGCTGTTAAGGAAGAGGCTGCTGAGGTTGTAGCAGAAGAGGCACCCGCAGCTGAGGCTCCGGCAGCAGAGGAAGCACCTAAAGCTGAATAAGTATGTTTTTGGATGCTACCAAACATAACGAAAACGTTACAGATCTCGCCAACTGCAAGGTTGGCGAATCTGTTTCCGTTTCGGGTATGATTCATAATGTCCGCGTCACCAAATGGGGTGGTTTTATCGTCCTCCGCAAATCCCGCGGACTCCTGCAGGCCGTTGTATCCAACGAGACCTCCAAGTTCTTTGATGAGAAGGGCGCAGAGATTGCCATGAACGATTTGTGCCGTGAAATGGCTATCACGATCACGGGTATTGTGAATGAGGCTCGCATCAAAGACCCCGCAGCTTTCTACAACACCATTGAGATCGCTGTTGCCGAGGTCCGCGTCCTCTCCCGCCCGACAACCGCCGAGGTAGTGGACATGAACGCCCTTAAGTTCGGCGACGAAGAGACACTCCTGC